>CAZSJF010000012.1:8702-18910 GCA_964606705.1 uncultured Bacteroidales bacterium | reverse complement strand
CACTCTACATTAGGACATAAACTATATATAAAAAATATGCACATTAATTTTTAATTCCCTACGGGAAAAAATTTATCAGTGAGATGTGTTTTTTATCATCATTATTGCCCTGCGGGCAAATACTTAATAAAACTCCTAAAGAAACAAATTTTAAACAACCTCTTAAATTTTGCTACATAATTTTAATTAAATTAGCAAATTAAAATCCATTGCTGCTATGTTACGAACACACACTTGCGGAGAACTGACCCTGAAGAATAACAAAGAAAAAGTTATTTTATGCGGATGGGTGCAGAAAAACAGGGACCTTGGCGGAATGACCTTCATTGACCTCCGTGACAGGTACGGTATCACTCAACTGGTTTTCAATATGGATACCAATTCAACCCTTTGTGAACAGGCAAGGAAATTAGGCAGGGAATATGTCATAAAAGCCGAAGGGGCAGTTGCAGAACGCAGCAATAAAAATCCCAATATACCAACAGGCGATATAGAGATAATTGTTGAAAGATTTGAAATCCTCAATGCTTCCAAAACACCTCCTTTCACTATTGAAGACGAAACCGACGGTGGAGAAGAGCTCAGGATGAAATACCGCTATCTTGACCTGAGAAGAAATGTGCTGAAAAAAAATATTGAACTGCGCCACAAAACAGCTCAGGAAACACGGAAATATCTCAGCTCACAGAACTTCCTTGAAATAGAAACACCTTTCCTTATAAAATCAACTCCTGAAGGTGCAAGGGATTTTGTTGTGCCGTCAAGGATGAACCAGGGGCAGTTTTATGCTTTGCCGCAATCACCACAGACATTTAAACAGCTGTTCATGGTTGCAGGATACGACAGGTATTTCCAGATTGTTAGGTGCTTCCGTGATGAAGACCTACGTGCTGACCGCCAGCCCGAATTTACACAGATAGACTGCGAAATGGCTTTCGTAACACAGGAAGATGTATTGAATACTTTTGAGGGCCTTGTTCAGCACCTTTTGAAAGCCGAAGGGCATAAAGTTGAAAAATTCCCAAGGATGACTTATGATGATGCAATGAACCTTTACGGAACAGATAAGCCCGACATACGCTTTGAAATGAAATTTGTTGAACTCAGTGACCTTGTAAAAGGAAAAGGATTTAATGTTTTTGACAGCGCTGAACTTGTAGCTGGAATATGTGCAGAGGGCTGTTCTGAATATTCCAGGAAACAACTCGATGAACTCACTGAATTTGTCAAAAAGCCACAGATAGGTGCAAAAGGGCTTGTTTATGTGAAATATAACACTGACGGCTCACTGAAATCTTCTGCCGACAAATTTTATGACCAGAATGAACTTAAGAAATGGGCGGAAAAATGCAGTGCAAAACAAGGCGACCTGCTGCTGATACTTGCAGGTGAAAGAGAAAAGACACAGAAGGCTCTCGGCGAATTACGCCTGCACATGGGAAATATACTTGGGTGCAGAGACAACAAAAAAGATTTCAGGCCGCTGTGGGTCCTCGACTTCCCGCTTCTCGAATGGGATGAGGAGACAAAACGTTTTTATGCAAAACACCACCCGTTCACTTCGCCCAAGACAGAAGACATTCCTTTGCTCGAAACAGATCCCGGAAAAGTAAAAGCCAATGCTTACGACATGGTAGTAAACGGAGTGGAAATAGGAGGCGGCTCGATAAGGATACACAACAGGGAACTGCAGAATAAAATGTTCAAAGTGCTCGGCTTCACCGAAGAGGAGGCGCAGAAACAATTCGGCTTCCTTATGAATGCCTTTGAATATGGTGCTCCTCCGCATGGCGGCATAGCCTTCGGTTTCGACCGTATATGCGCTTTGCTTGGCGGCTATGAATCTATACGCGATTTCATTGCTTTCCCGAAAAATAATACAGGAAGAGATATCATGCTCGACTCCCCTGCAGAAATATCACAAGTGCAGCTTAAAGAACTGGGGATAAAGTTCTGAATTAGTTTGGAGTTCGGAGTTTGGAATTCGGAGTTTTTGATAAAAAAACAACTCCAAACTTTAAACTCCAAACTTTAGGCACTCATTAATCCTGGATTCCTGCTTTCGCAGGAATGGAAAAAGGGAAAAAAGGAAACAGTTTGTTTAAGACAGGGCAAGCCTTGTGTGTCGGCATTCCGCATCCCGAAAGCTTTCGGGAGATGCGGAATCCAGGAACATAAAACTCTGAATAACAAGACAGCTAATCCTTCACGCAACGCACATAGAAACCAACACCCTTACCACCTCCACCGTATTCCAGACTGGTTTTTTCATAGCTCATACTCCAAGTCCATGCAGTACGAGTACTTCCTTCTGTAATAGTCCACCAGCAGCCGTAATACCCTATGGATGTAAAAGGGCCACAATGATCACGACAACCACCAGGAAGAGCTGCAAAGCCAGTTTCCCCAGTTACATAAGTATTAGAACTACTCCAATGAATAATTTCAGATTTTTTCAACTTACATCCTGCTATACTATCTCCTCCAAGAAAATCACTTAATATTGTCCATTCCTTGTGTCGAGGCACATGCCAACCCTGTGGTGCAAGGCCTCTTGGATCGTGAACAGCATACCAGTTGTATAACTTGCCGTATACAATGCCATTCTCTTTTTTGTTATCATAATAACACCATGCAGGTCTGCCTTCTTTTCCTGCTTTATTCCATTCTTTATTTGTTTTTGCTTCTGGTATAAGGTCGTCATTTTTGAAATGGTTCACATTCAGGTTTTCCGACATCCATACCTGTTTGCCAATTTTTACTGTTTTGTAAGTATTGCCATCTATATCTTTTACAGTACCGAATGTAATCTGAGCAACTGCAGTTTTATTTTTAACATCATTAGATGAAAGTTTATCTGCTATTGTTTTATCTTTCACTCCATTTCTGCAGGAAAAAATCATAAACAATGCTGTTGCCATAAGACATACGGTAAGGGTTTTCGTTGGGTTCATTTTTGTTTCTGTTTTTAATAATAAATATCAAACAATACTACTAACATTAAAGGCAAAAGTTAAGGGTTAATTATTATCTATTTAGGGGTTTGCATTGGTGGACTTTTAAACACATTTCCCTGTCTCGTTTATTTTATGTTTATTAATTGCTCTTTTGTTTCATTTTACACGTTCTGCCCACTAACGAAAAACCCGTGTTAACGATAGTTTTTATTCTCCATATGCTATATGAAAAAAGTCTGTCAATGTAAACGAACTGGTTTTGCCATTTTGAATATTTATGGTTATTTCAACCGTTTTTCCTGTCTCCAATGGCGTAATTGAATTTTTTTTAAGTGATTCTACGTTTTCCTTTCCATAAATCCCTTCAAAATCATTTGCGTCTATTTTTCTTAAATGTCTTTCCCATAATGCTTTAGGTAACTTAAAATAAATAATTGTACCTATTTTATAGTTCGGGATATATTTTAAAAATTTAATTCCTGAAACTTTCTTTTTATTGAGTTCCAATTCAATAGTTTCGTTCTCAAGTATTTTGTCAATAGTAGCAGCGATATAAAGGTCAGTTGAAGAATTCCACTCAGCACCATTAGGGCCACCACCTTTGTTCGCAAACAAGTTGTTTTGAAACCCATTACATTCAAATTCTAATAATTTTTTTCGCCACCAGTTATTTATCTCTGTGGTGTCTTCACTTTCTGAATATTTGTCGTCAAGTTTATAATAACATCCAATACTCAAAAGTAAAGTGTCCTGTGGCGCCTTGTTTGAATCTGTCTTTAGACTACTATCAGCAGAATCATTTGAATTAACAGAGTCTGAATGTCTGCCAGTATTTGTCACACTGTCCAAATTATTACATGCCGCCATGTAAATAATGAAAGATATGTAAATGATTAGTTTCCTCATAAAATTACCGTTAACGGAGTGCTTGACGCAGTTCCCATTTTGATGGCGAATTTACAAAAATCTTTGATTTTCAGTAAATGAAAAGCCGGAAAAATGGAACCGAATTGCTTCAAGCTAAAGTTAGTATTTGGTGGGTTTCATTGAGAATTTGGTAAAATAGGCATATAAAAAGTTGAAATTCGGAGTTTGGAATTCGGAGTTTTGGATAAAGAAACAACTCCGAACTCTAATTTCCAAACTTTAGGCACTTCTTTTTGTTATTCACTTATAAATTACTACCGTTAGTTTAATTCCTGCACACGCTCACCCATTTGGTATTTACTTTGCCTCATTTCTTTGGTATTTTTACTATTATAATTTCAAAACCCAAGAACTATGAAAAATAAATTACTCTTTTTAATGCTCCTGTCTTTCAGCTTCTGTGCAATGTCTTCAAACAGAGTAAGCCTGAAAGAAGCAACACTTGCCGCAACGAATTTTTATTTTGAAAAATACTGCACGGCAGACGGTAAAAGCATATCATATAATGATATACAGATCTCCGGTGTATTTGAGGAAAAAGTTCAGGAGGAAACAGTATTATATATTTTTAATTTCCAGAAAGGGTTTGTGGTCATGCCAACCATCCAGAGCCTGCCGCCTGTGCTTGCTTATTCTTTTGAAGGAAATTACAGCAGCACAAACCTACCGCCCGCTTTTAAAGATTTTATAAATTATTATTCAGAGGCAACTGTTTATAATATTAATAAAGATAAATCAGGATCAGGAATACGGTCTATCAGGGGCGACGACGTAGTTGACTATATTGAGCCCAATCCTTTATGGAGTTATCTGCTGGACACACCTGATAACTTCATAGCCAAAGTTAAAAATAACAAAGATCTGAAATCAAAAGGTGTTACACCGTTGCTGCAATCTACATGGGGGCAGGCCGGCGGATATAATGATTTATGCCCTGTTTTTAATAGCAGCCATTGTGTTACAGGCTGTGTTGCCACTGCTATGGCACAGCTGATGTATTACCATAAATTTCCTGAACACGGGAAAGGTTCTCATTCATATTATCACCCTTACTTTGAAAATATCTCTGCTGATTTTTCAGATGCCACATATGAATGGGATAAGATGAAAAACACATACGCCGATTCTTATGATGAAACTGCCGAACTTATGTTTCATTGCGGGGTTTCGGTTGATATGTTCTACAAACAAGATGAATCTTCTGCGTCTATGTTTGCTGTTAAGACAGCTATGGTTAATTATTTCAACTATTCAATACGTGCAGAATTCGTTATGAGGGATACTGCCAAAGAAGAAGAATGGTGTTCAATGCTTAAAGAACAGCTTGATGACGGCAAGCCAGTATTATACGACGGTTATGGCTCTATGGGAGCGCATGCTTTCGTCTGCGACGGATATGACGACCAGAACAGGTTTCATTTTAACTGGGGATGGGACGGCAGTCTTAACGGCTATTTTAATCTTAACGACCTTACTCCTGATATTTACGATTTTACAGACGGACAGAGTGCAATCATTGACCTTGTACCTTATGACTTTCCTTACTGCGTTGCAGACAAGACATATACAGACTCAACCAAGACCTTTGACGACGGCAGCGGATATTCAAAATACTGGAATAATACAGACTGCCAGTGGCTTATAGCACCTGACAGCGGTGAAAAAATCACTATAACATTCAACTCATTCCAGACAGAAGAAGGGAAAGATATTTTAACAATATACGACGGAGAATCAACTTCCGACCCTGTACTGGGAACATTCTCAGGTTCGTCAATCCCCGGCGTCATTACTTCTACCGGCAACAAAGTGCTTCTCAATTTTATAACCGACAGTATAAACCAGTATTTCGGATGGGAAATAACCTATAATGCCGTTTCTACCGGCATCAATGAGAAAGGCCATACAGCCGGGCCGGAGGTTTCTGTATTCCCTAATCCTGCAAGAGGCATACTTAACATAAGCACAGGGCTGACAGGCAATACCGGCATCAATATTTTCAACATGATCGGTGAAAAAGTATATACGAAAACAACAGCCTGTCCTGAAAAACAAACTATTGACGTATCTGCTTTTCCAAAAGGGGTTTATTTTATAAATCTCAGAAACGAAACTTATAATATCACCAGAAAAATAATTTTTGAATAATTTTTCTTATCAGCAATTTCACGGTTATTGGTTGGTTCGGCAGGCATCTGGCAATTTCAGGTGTCTGCTTTTTATATTGAAAAGATTCCTCATTCCTCCGCCTTCCGATAGCTATCGGAATGGCGGATACATTCGGAATGACATTGTTTGGTAGTTGAGTGCGGGCGGGAGCGGGCGAAGCCCGCTCCCGCCCGCCTTACACTCCACATAAAGCCCTGTCATTCCGAACAAAGTGAGGAATCTTATTTGTGCCTTCGCAACAAAAATTTTTCCTACTACTAAGGTTCTAAGACACAAAGAAATCACTAAGTTTGTAAATTAATCCGGGTAACCTCTATGAAAAAACTTTTTGCCATAACCCTGCTGTTAATAATCAAAACAGGTATTTCCCAGAATATAAAAATAAGCGGGGAGGGTTTTCCTTATAGCAGTTATCCCAATGAACCTTCCATAGCAATTTCCGCAAAACATCCGGATATAATGATTACAGCAGCTAATATTGACAATTATTACCTCAGTACAGATGCCGGCTATACATGGACAAGCCATGTAATAAGTTCTCCGTATGGTGTCTATGGCGACCCTGTGCTTGCTGTCGACAGCTCGGATAATTTTTACTTTTTTCATCTTTCCAACGCCCCTGAAAAGGATTTGTTCGACAGGATAGTCTGCCAGAGATCTTCTGATCATGGGAAAAACTGGACTGAGGGTTCATTCACAGGATCAAATAATAATAAGGTTCAGGACAAACAATGGTGTGCTATAGACATGGCAAATAATATCATATATCTGACATGGACACAGTTTGACCGTTACAAAAGTGCTGACACTAAAGACAGCAGTATAATTCTGTTTTCCAGATCTGCTGATAACGGTGAAACATGGAGTAAACCTGAAAGAATCAACAAAGTGGCAGGCGACTGTATGGATAGTGACAATACTGTGGAAGGGGCAGTTCCTGCTGTAGGCCCTGGCGGAGAAGTTTATATTGCATGGGCCGGGCCGGAAGGTATTGCATTTGACAAATCCACGGACAAGGGAAACACATGGCTGTCCGAAGATATCAAAGTATCTGAGATTCCAGGAGGATGGGATTTTAATATACCCGGTATATCCCGGTGCAACGGATTGCCTGTTACAGTCTGCGACACCAGCAGAGGGCCAAACCGCGGAACAATATATATAAACTGGGCAGACCAGAGAAACGGCGAAAGCAACACGGATATATGGCTTTCAAAATCAACAGACGGCGGGAACACATGGAGTCCTCCTGTAAAGGTTAACGATGATTCCTCTCAGAAACAGCAGTTTCTTACATGGATGACAATAGACCAGACCAATGGCTATCTGTATTTTGTTTTCTACGACAGGAGGAAACATCATGGGATGTCAACCGATGTATATCTGGCATTGTCAACAGACGGCGGAAAATCGTTTATAAATAAACGTATCAGCAAAAAACCTTTTACCCCAAGTGAAGACATATTTTTCGGCGATTATACAAATATTGTTGCATACGATGGAATTATCAGACCTGTGTGGACAAGGCTGCACAAGAGAGAAATCAGCATCTGGACCGCCATTATCTCTGCTGAAAAATTACTGAAAACTAAACGCTAATTCTTTCTTAAGACTTTTTTGCTGTAGATAGTTATGTTGTTCAATGCCATGCGTGTCATTTCTTCAAACATTTCCTTTGCATCTACCGTAAAATAATTTGTCCCGTGTATTGTAAATTCCCTGCAGCTTTCATGAGATATATATTTTTTTACAAAGCCCGGAGTATCGCGGTGTGTTATATTAACATGAGGGGCAAGGGTTTTAATGTTTATCAAATTACCGCCGTAATCCCGCACTTTAGCTTCAAACACTTCTTTCATCAGGGTTTCAACAGGAAATTTGTCTTTGAGAATATCTTCGACACAATGGACAAATGAAAGGCTGACGGTCTTTTCACCAAGCCCTATGACAATTCCGCCATGCTGAATGATCTTATAGAAAGGGCTTTTCTCTCCTGAGGGATATATTGACAGATGATGTTCTTTTACAAGTTCTTCAGCGAGTTTGCCTATAGCCACTACTGAATTCGTAGGATGAAGGCTTCTGTGTGCATCCTTATGCCGCCTTGCAAGTTCAGGCAGTATGCCCATTACCGTGGGGGATTTCCTCACGTCAAAAATGTTATCAGGGTTTCTCAAATAATCTTCTGCCCTGTAATTGAAGTGCCAGCATGGAAACAAGACAGTGCCTTCTTTACCGACAACATCCAGTATGATATTCAATACTCTGTAAAAAGGAAAACCAAGGTTCATCTTGTCCAGAGCACTATGAATAAAAACAATACTTCCTTTTTTCAGGCCTGATTCACTGGTGAGAATCTGAGTAAATTTTTCTTCCGTCAATTTCGGATATATAATTCTGTTAAATGAATAATAGAATTTTCTCACAGAAATAAATAATTTTTCAGGAACCAGTTTATATAATATGTCCGCTATATCCATTTATTGATTTAGTGTTTTATAAATTTCCGAATATCTACAGAATTCAATATTGTCTTTATATTTTTCTCTTGCCTGCTCCACAAAATTTTTCATAAGAAAAAAGGAATAATCGCCCATCGTTTTAGGATGAGAGATGACGCTGAGAACAATATCGTTGTATTTGCTGTATTTTTTAATATTATAGTTCAGTATTTTCATCAGGTATTCCGGGGAATATGTATAATTATCAAATGTCAGCATGCGCGAAGAAAGCATCTGCCTGATTTTATCTGTTATACTGACATGCCTGGAAGTATGCAGCATTTTGCCCCGATTTTCAGGACACCTGCCGGAATATTTTTTCAGTTTAAAGCGCGTGGGTACTTCAAATATTTTTTTGGGAATGCTTGCGATAGGAATTTCAAAAATACCTTTGTCTGCTTCTTTTTTAAAATCCCCGTTCAGAGACATGTACCAGTTGGGCTTCCCCGGCATTTTTCGGAAATCAATTTTTACAACATCGGAAAAAAAGCAGTATCCTTTAATTACAGAACTGTCTATCCTTATGCCGTTATTATATAGAGACTGCAATATTTTAGCTGTTTCGGGATACAGGTTATACCCTCCTGCCCTGTATGCTACACATTTGTATTCAGGAATTGCTTCCCTGCATATATCCGTAAGAAAACGGGCACCTTTTTCAATTATTCCATCTATGTTATCAGGATGGGGGTTGCCGGCAAAATCACTTAAAGTAAAACTGGTTGAAGGAATAAAATGCCCGTCCTGAAACGTTGAATTTATCCAGTGCGGATGAATATGCAGCTGTACATCGTGTTTCTCCTTTAAAGCCTGATGTAATTGTTTTCTGAACGGAACAAAAAAATTATCATGATCCCATTCTTTAAACCTGATAAGGCATAATATGTCGGCAAAAAAATTCACAGGAACTTCAAGCTGCCTTGCCATATCCAGCAGTTTGCCTGCAGGCTCAAACAAACTATGGGAATACGATTTCTCTATTCCCCCTAACGGAAGCTCATAGTCAAAGGAAAGAAGTAGCTTGATTTTATTCACTGCATTTATTTTTTTGTACCCATAATCTCAGCTGTGTGCCTTTGTCTGTTTTATTGATTATTGTCCTGACAAAAGGCTGTATTATTTTCGGAACAAAGTTCTGGTCAAGATAATAATACTGATAATCCAGAATATTATAATTATGCTGCTTTGCATGCTTTCTGAAAGCATTTATTGTAAATTCATAAAGATGATAAGGCGGGCGCAAAGGGCTGGTGCTTATAACATAATCATTACCCATCAGTTTATAAATCTTGTTAACCATTATATTCATAAACCACTTTGCATTCGGCACATCAATATGCATAACACCTTCCGGTTTCAGCCAGGATAATGCTTTTATCAATCCTGCAGAAGGATCATAAAGGTGTTCCAGCACCACATCAAAACTTATGAAGTCAAAAAAATCATTTTCATAATGAGCATCTTCCAGCTTGGTGAATTTAAGTTTATCTTTATCTATACCTTCTCTTGCAACAGCTATTTTATAAAAAGAAGCTGACGGCTCCAGCCCATAGGCTTCAAATCCCAGTTTCTGCATTTCAATCATCTGGCGGCCAAGGCCTGCACCTATATCGAGCGACCTCATGCCTGCTTTGATATCCAGCAGTTGTTTAAG
>CAZSJF010000012.1:6189-8692 GCA_964606705.1 uncultured Bacteroidales bacterium | reverse complement strand
TGTGTTGGGTGTGTTTGGTTGGGTTGTTTAATGTTTTTAACTTCATCTTTAAAGTAGTATTTCTCTGACAGGAAGAAATTTTCACTCCAGTAATCCTCAGGTGATACGTTATAATGATTCTGTATGTCTTCCGGTATAGGCAAAGGATTGGCAAAAAGCAGCCCGCAGCTTTTGCATTTTGAAATAGCAGCAGTGATACCGTTTTTTTTACCGGGCCTGAATCCCTGCTGATGCTCAGACCTCCTGCCTATAGTTTTGAATTGTTCCGCAGGAGCAGAACACATATTGCACTGAATAACGGGAACGAAAGAATATGTATTTTTTATCTTATTGTTCATTTTAAACACTTCCGGTATTAGCTGCCATATCTTTAATCCTGATATTATCAGGTGCAGGATAGTTCTTATTCATATCCCAGATGAATGTATTGCCTTTCTGCCCGAATCCCGATCTTTTCCAGAAATCAAGGCAGGGTTTGTTTTTTTCCGTTGGCAGGTATTCTGCTTCCACATATTTCAGTTTTACAGACCTGGCAAATCTGGTGATAACATACACCATTGCTTCTTCTATTTTTCTTCCCATCACCCTGCAGCTAAGCACAAAATCTGTGATTTTTGCTGTCCTGCCTTGTATCTCAATGCTTGCAACTCCCGCCAGTCCGGAATCCCCGAACTTATCGGAAACCCTGAATGTCCACAGGCGATGATTTTTTCTGTCTGCCCATTCCAGAAGTTTTTTTTCTGTCACCCGCCTTGTTGTCAGGTTCATCTGGTTTGTTTTGTTCAGCAGCTGAACTGTCCGCTCAAGATCAATTTCACTGAGTTTCTCAACCTCTACTTTGATATTTACACTTTTCAGCCACTCATCAAACGAGCCGATTTTTATCTGTGATTCCCTGCGTTTTTTTTCCGACAGATACATTTTTGTCCTGTCATAGTCTTCCTTGCTGACAATAGATGCATCAAAACAATCAAGGTTAAGCAGAAATTTTTTATACAGCATCTTATCTTCAGGCCATTCGGGAACAAACACTTCGGGCAGAGCTTCCCTCACCCTGGCTCTTTCCACAGAGCTGTCGTCAATAAAAACGACTGACTGAAGCCCGAGGTTTAATTCCGAGACCATCTCGTTAATATTCTCCGCTTTATCTTTCCAGTTGATTTTCCATGACACGAAATCATCAGGCCTTAAAATCATTTCAGGATGACTGCTTATGGCTTTAAGTGCTGTTTGTTCCTCGTTTTTACTCACTATACCCAGGACAACACCTTTGCTTGTAAGTGATTTCAATGCTTTCTGGAAGTCGGCAAAAGCTTCTCCGATAGGGTCATGCCCGCCCAGCCTTATATTTTTCCAACCCACATCGCCGACAATACCTCCCCATAATGTATCATCAAGATCAAGGATGATCAGCTTTTTCGGATTCCCGTCAATAGTATTGACAGCAGATTTAATGTCATTAACAGCTTCAATAAAAACTTTATGTTTGAAAGGTATTTTCGCCATATACCATAGTTTGGGGTCATAGGCATTTCCGGTTGCATCTATCCACCTCTGGGAATTCAGTATATGTATGTTGCCGGCTTTTTCAAAATTATCGGCAAGCCTGAGGTTCATACGCATCAAAGTATTTGATATGCCCGTTTTGTTCTTCATGTCATACATGCTGTACCTCCTGTCATAAGACGGAAGAATCCATGCAGGGACAAAAACAGCTTTTAATTTTCCGGCAGTATTAAGTATCCGTGAAGAATAATCATCCACTTCATCCAGTATATCTTTCAGTGTGACCTTATCATAATTTATCAGTTTGCCGAAACTTCTGATTATTTCAGGAGTAGTCCATATTACTGCAATATCAGGATTTTTTTTCCAGCAATCCATTTTTTTATCCATCAGGACCTGCATCACCTGATTAAAAGGGGCAGTGTAACTTTTTACAGCAGGAAAATCCTTATTGACATTAAGATAATTTGAAAAATCATTTATTGTAAAATCGGATATAAGAAGGCTTGTATATTCTTTTTTTTTCATCATTCAGAGGCTTGCGATAAAATGCTGAAAGCAAAGTTAATAATTATACCGAAACAAATATATATTTATCTACTGATGATACTGTCAATATAGCTGACCAGAGAGGAAACGGAGGTGAACGGCGAAAACTGACGGCTTATAATATTTTCATCCACTATCACTATGTCTTTCTGAACATCTGCTGATATTTTTTCTTCTATCCCACTTATAAGCCTTACAAGGGAAAGGCTGTCAAGATGCCCTCCTTTTCCGTAAAGGCGTGTTTTCAGATTAACATTCCTGAGGGCTTTATTGTCGTTCTCTTCACCAATTTCTTTAATTACAGAAATTACTATATCTGTAATTTTTTCCTTTATATCCATACCTGACTGATGCTGATTTTCATTTTATATTTCGGCTCCGCTCAATATATCACTGTCATTTTTCTTGTCTTCTGAACATCACCACACAACCAAACACACCCAACACA
>CAZSJF010000012.1:0-6179 GCA_964606705.1 uncultured Bacteroidales bacterium | reverse complement strand
CTCCGCATTTTAAACAGTAATAATAGATTCCCGGGCTTATCATATCTGCATCAACAACAAAGCTATGGGTGCCTTCCGAAAGTTTCTTATTGCAGATGGTCAGTATCTTTTCTCCGAAAATATTATACAGGGTTAGATCTACCTGCTCTTTTCCGTTAACAGTAATATCTATAGTTGTCTTGTCATTGAAAGGATTCGGGTAATTCTGTGAGAGGTAAACAGAATTTGATTTACTAATCTCATCAATATGTGGGATCGTGTATCTTTCGTAAGATGCAATGGCGCTTTCCTGCAGGTCGGCAAGATTATCTCCTGCTATCAGGGCAAAGGCAACTTTGACGCTGTCGCCTGAACTTAAAGAAAAAGGCCCTGTGCTGACCATGTCTGAAACGTCATTGCCTGCTGAAAAGCTCATTCCTGCATCGTCTCTGCTATTTTTTAACGCAAGGTATTTCTCATAACCGCTGAACCCATCGCTGATCTTTATGCTTCCACCGCTTCCGTCATTGTCAAACGCATAATGTTTGACAGAACCCGAGGTAAGCAACTTTATTCCTGCATAAGTTCCCCCAGCAGTAGGATATGTATACCCCATTTTATTTTCAGAATCATATCCTGCACGGTTTTCTTCATTATTGTCTATATCCCAGTCAGCATAAATACCTGCATATAATCCGGATAACGGAAGAACACCTTTATTTTTTATCCAGTACTCCAGAATAATATATTTTGAATTTTTTTCATCGCTCCATGCATAAGTGTTATGTGTTACCAGAATACCTAATTTTGAAGTTCCTGCAAGACTGTCGGAAAAAACACCCCATACGTCAAAATCGGAAACAACGGGAACAGGAAGTTTTCTGGCACCGTAAACAGATATGAAGTCATTATCATAATTCCCGCCGATAGCCCCGTAAATATTATCAGAAACTTTTGACGAAGAACATCCTGCAATGAATCCCCCGCAACACATCAAAGGTTCACTTCTGTTATACTGAAATCCTTCTCCCTGATAATAGCAAACGTCAGTATTGTATCCCAGTTTACCCTTGCTGGTTATGGTCGTTGCGATCCTGTTTGTATCAACATCGACATAATCAATATTAACAATTACTGAGAAATACTCAAACGCCCTATAGCTTCCATCCTCATAATTTAATCTGAAAAGTATGCTATAGCTTGTAGGTACAGTATTCAGTATTTTTACTTTAAACGGATCCAGGTTGTTGGTCTTGGTATTTAATGTTTGTATAACACCAAGATTTGTCACAGAATCGAGAATGCTGACATATGGGGAGGAAGAACTTAATGTAACCTTAAGGCTTGATGTGGAAGCAAGGTAATTGGTAAAAACACCTGTCATAAGCATAGTGTCATTTCCGAGGCATACATTATCATTATTATCTGCTATTGAATATTGGGTCATTTTTACAGAAGGGATATTTGTTTCTGTCAAAGCACGATACAGGTTAACCCTTCCCGCACCTAATTTATAGGCATAACCGGGGTTGAGAGGGTAAATATCATCTGATGTAACTTTAAGCTGCTCTCCTACCTGTATTGCTGAGAAATCAGGAAAATATGATTTCACAATAGCGGCACATCCTGCAATAACAGGAGCTGCATATGAAGTACAAGAGCCGCTTTGTGATGTATAACCACCATCATTTGTCGAATATAATGCCCCCGGTGCACATATATCAACATTTACACTGTATGTTGATCCCGGACACCAAATATTACCAGGAGTTACAAATCTATTATCATCATTATCTGTTGAAGCTACACTTATAACATTATCATATGAAGCAGGGTAATAATCAATTTCACTGTTACTGTTTCCGGAAGCAGCAATGACCAAAGCATCCCTGTTTATTGTGGCATAATTTATTATATCCTGTCCGTACTGACCGCGACTGAATGGGCCTCCCCAGGAACAGTTTATTATATTGCAGCCATGATCAGCAGCATATATAACACTCTCATAACAGCGAACAAGGTTTCCTTGTTCATCATCAACTTTAACAGGTAAATACTTACATTTAAAACCAATACCTGCAATGCCTGTATTATTATCAGTAGACGCTGAACATATCCCCGAAACATAGACTCCATGTGAATTAAGATTGTACTGTGGTATATTATCATTCTCTCCCAGGTCCCATCCCAAAAAATTGTCTATATATCCGTCGTTATCATCATCAACTTCATTGATAGGGTCTTCATAATTATACTTGACATTGTCTGTCAGATCAGGATGGTCTATATCTGTTCCTGTATCTGTTACCCCTATTACGACATTAGTATCACCTTTACATATACCCCATGCATCAAAGACATTAATTTTATCAAGATAATCCTGTAAAGTGTAATTGGGATCATTAGGTGTGTAAGGAGATAAGAGTTCAAACAAATAATGCGGTTCGGCATATTCAACCATGCCGGAAGAATATATCCTGTTTATAGCTTCCTCCAAGGGAATATCTGCAGTATAATTCAGTTCATAAATAAGTGACAGGTCGGTTAATCTTTGCCCGTATTTGTTGTATTTGTCAGAAGGAGTTCTTTTGGCGGGAAATTTTTTGGATAACTCTTTAATGCCAAGTGCGCTGAAAACTTCTTCAAGTTTTTTATTATCAATCGTATTGGTTTTACAAATGGTATTATAATCAGGTTTTACTTTAAAGATAATTGTTTTCTGAAGATAATTGTTTTCTGTTGCTCCTTCAGGCATCGTAAACCTGCCGCTGCTGGAATTATTCTGGGCATAGCAAAAAACGGAAATGATGAAAAATCCCGCAACACCAAAAATATATTTAAATCCTGAGATCATAAGTGCCTTAGTTTTTCAATTCAGTATGCAATATAAACAAATTTTTAATAATTACAAAATATCGGAATGCGCGGGGATATCTTCCATGAAACTGTAGCTGTTATTTTCATAATCCATGCGGCAGCAATAATGTGTCAGGCCGTTAGTAACGATGAGGTAATCCACTTTCAACGACATGTTATACCTTGCTATCTGCTCAAAGGCCTCCTGGCTTATTTTTATATCAGGGGATTTGCATTCTATGATGATCCTCGGACAGCCTGATTTGTCATATATCACAGCATCCGCCCTTTTTTCAAGATTATTGTACTTCAGTTGTTTCTCAACAGCGATCAAAGATTGCGGCATATTCTTTTCACTGACAAGGTACTTTATAAAATTCTGCCTCACCCATTCCTCTGGCGACAATGTGATATATTTCTTCCTTATGCTGTCAAAAATTTCCGCTTTACTGCCGGAGGTTTTTATTTTAAATGAATATTTAGGTAAATTCAGTTCCTGCATAACCATATTTATCATCAAATTTACACTAAATTTATCAGGTATTAACAAGACAACTAATTTATACCGATTTTTTTGTATCTTTGCCTCCCCAATATGAAACACACTCGTGCACACACTCTCTCAATCGGCCTCATAGTTCAACGGATAGAACGGAAGTTTCCTAAACTTTAAATCTAGGTTCGATTCCTAGTGAGGCTACGAGTTTTCAATATAAGTTTCCTAAACTTTAAATCTAGGTTCCCTGCCCGCCTGTGTTGAAGCATGCGCAGGCAGGCGGGGATTCCTGGTGAGGCTACTTATAATATTTTAAATTTATCTGTTTAGCAAATCCGTTTTCTTTTTAAGCGGATATTATATTTTTATTAATGCTTTGATTATTAATGTTTTAATAATTTATGTATATAAATAACTATATTCAACATTATATATGTATATAATATGTTATGTAGTTAACTAATATATAGCTATTATTAATACATAATTTTATAAAAATAATTTATTAATCATAAAGATTTGTGTCACTACGAAAAATGTTGTACCTAGTGTAATAACAAGAAAAAAAATACTCACGTATTTCTCACATATACTTTTGGTATTGATTAATATCTAATATAAAACATGGAAAAAAACATTCGTAAAAATTTGGTGTTTTTATTTATCCTTTCGTTCATTATTAATGTAGTTAATCTTTTCGGACAAGGTGTAAATATAATTAAGAATCCTAGTTTTGAGGATGGATGGAATAATTGGAGTCATAGTTCCAATCCTTCAGGATCAGGAATAGAGACAATTGCAACACCGGGTTATTCAGGAGATAAATGTTTAAAAATGCAACCAGGTGCATCTACTGATTTGGAAGTAACTTACCAAAATATAAATTCCGGAGTTATAATATCTGGTAAATATTATTCTTTTTCGGTATGGTATAAAACTCCTGTTAATCAAATTAATCAAAGCACATGGATTATTCTTTATGATCTTAACTGGAAAACAACTGGAGGAGGGACTACTTATAAAGCTATTATGGAGCTTGTTAGAGAAGGGGCAAGCAACTGGCAGAAAATAGATTTAAAAATCAAAATACCAGTAGTTGATGACTTTGGCGATTCAACAAATGGACACAATTACAGGTTGTGTTTTTATGTTCATAAGCCATTGATAGAGAAAGAACCTGTCTATTATGATGATGTTAATCTAATTTCAATAGATGGAGATCCATATTCTATCACTCCCTGTGGACCATCAAATGGTGAACATAGCAAGACAATTGATTTGGGTTCAGACGATGAAATTGTTGTTGGGGACACAATTAAAAGTAGCCAGTCAGGAATAGTAGCGTACCCGCTTGCAAATTTATCTGATACAAGTTCAGATGAAGATATTAATTTCAGAATGCTTAAATCAAAAAAAACTTTATACCTAAAAATTCCTGCATTTGATGTTGATGAACAAGGGTTTCCTTCCAGTCCGATGCTTTTAGAAATAAGATATAAGGATTTTAATAATGTAAAAACAAATCATGCACCGGCAGATTGGACACCTTGGGCCTTAATAGAATCTTATATTAAATATCAGAATGATGATACATTGTCCTCAAAAAGGCTTTGGGATTATTATATAGCTGGTGGTTTGGGTGATAAAGGAGACGAACAGTGGAAGTATTACCAGATTGTCATTCAAAAAACCCAACTGCAACTTATCAGAGCTATAAATGGAAAATTTATCATAAAAATTATTATGCCCACTGGATGGTCAGGGTATGATAATCTTATGCTTCCTATAGATTATATATCTTTGTGCTCTATTACGGAAGAAGAGGCAAATGCTATAATATTAAAGCAACGTGAACAGAGAGGATTTTGGAAATTCTCTATGCCACAAGATGAACCTGAAACACCTGTTATATATCCGGACGCACAGCTAACAATATTCACACGTGATATAATGCGGTCTATCAATAGTCATACCAAGCCACAACTGGATGAGGTGGATGATACTGTATTTTCTTTTTCTGCATTAGGTGAAACAGAAGTTCTGAATTTTGGTATGTATTCAGAAGAAGGAATAGAAGGACTAAGTTTTCAAGTTTCTGATTTAACAAACACAACAGGGTTGATAATACCTAAAACAAATATTACAATTTATCAGGTAGTAGAGGATGAAACCAAGTTGCCAACGCCAAACTACGCAACTATGCCAGACAGGCTTGAAGAAATCGATTCTTTATCAATATTACCGGAAACTTCCATGCGAATATGGATAAAGGTTCATGTGCCAGCAGATATTTGCGGAGGACTTTATGAAGGAAATGTTGAAATAAGACAAGGTGGGGGTACTATTAAAAGTGTAGGGCTTCGTCTGAATATCTTACCAATTAAATTAGAAAAGTCAGCTAATATTAATCCTATTGAAGGAGATCCATTTGTCAAAATAATATCATCCAACCAATCAGAGGTCTTTAAACTTTACAGCGAGGTAGGTTTAGATCCTATGATTAATACTGATGGAATAAATTCAACAGTTGATCTTGAAACTGGAAATATTATTGATTTTCGTATGGAAACATTTAATGCTCAGGTAAATGAGATAATTGATAAAGGGTTTTTTAAGGATAGGGCTGTTATTGTTTTAGGAGGTCTTGTAAATAATATTTATTACAGACTTAATAATAAATGGGGGCGCGGGGATTCGAACCTCTATGCCAATTTGAATGATCCAAGATTCAAAAAAGCTTTTATGCAGGTCATAGACAAAATTAATACTGATCTGGCTGTAAATAATAACAAAACTCTTATTTATCTTTGGGGTGAAGAGCCCGGCGGAGATCCATATCAAAGAATAA
>CAZSJF010000011.1:14171-19448 GCA_964606705.1 uncultured Bacteroidales bacterium | reverse complement strand
TCCATAAATTCTTTACCGTCAATGGTTTTGAGCACCGCCCCAAAACCCCTTAAAGCCTCAGTAATAAGAAAAGACGGTTTCTCTTCAGGATTATAAAGAGAGGTCGGATGAAACTGTACAAATTCCATGTTTTCCACTTTGCCTTTAGCCCTGTAGACCATGGCAATACCATCACCTGTAGCTACGGCAGGGTTGGTTGTTGTACTGTAAACATTGCCTATGCCCCCAGTGGCCATTAATGTGGTTTTTGCAAGAATAGTGTCTATTTTATTATTTGCGGGATTTAATATATATACCCCGAAACATCTGATATCCTTGGTGTTTTTGGTCACCTCCTGCCCCAAATGATGTTGTGTTATTATATCAACAGTAAAATATTTTTCCAGAATTTCAATATTGGAATGCTTCTTTGCCTGTTCAAGCAATGCTCTTTGTATTTCAAAACCTGTCTTATCTTTATAATGCAGCACCCTGAATTCCGAATGGCCTCCTTCTTTTGACAAATCATACCTGCCCAGCTTGTCTTTATCGAAATGAGTACCCCATTCAATCAGTTCTTTTACTCTTTCCGTTGATTCAGTGATTACAAGCCGTACTATTTTTTCATCACATAATCCGAGTCCGCAGTTAATCGTATCGCTGATATGTTTTTCATAAGTATCAGGAGTGTACATCACTGCAGCTATTCCTCCCTGTGCATATTTGGTGTTGGATTCTTCCGCTTCGGCTTTTGTAACAATACAAACTTTCCCGTGCTCAGCCACTTTTAAAGCATAGCTCAACCCCGCAATACCTGAACCTATAACCAGAAAATCAACTTTTTTACGCATAAATTTTGATAATACCCGACTATTACTATTATGCAAATTTAAGAAATCAATTTGTATTTATGTCACAGATAATTTTTTGTGTAAAAAATTACATTATTTTTTAAATATTTTGCAAATAAATATATAAATTGCAATCGGTTTCGGAATTAAACAATAAAAATACAATGAAAGAAATTTTATTGAAGAAGTATATACTCTTTATTTTTTCTTTTCTTCTGTTGATAAGCAATTCCTTTGGTTCTGAAAAAAAAGAGGCTGAAAACAAAGGGGAAGAAAACTTTAATGCCGGCACAATGATAATCGAACATATCCTTGACGCTTATGAATGGCATGTTACGACAGTGGGAAAAACTCATATTTCAATTCCTCTTCCTGTAATTCTTTATTATGACGGACATGTTGATGTTTTCTTTTCAAGCAGATTCCACCACGGGCATAGCTCATACAAGGGATATAAAGTTGCAGAAGAAGGCAAGAATAAAGGGAAAATAGTAAAAGTCCTTGATGACGGGATAACAACAGACGAAGCAGCAGGATTGCCCCTGGATTTATCAATAACAAAAAATGTCGCATCTCTGCTAATCAGCATAATACTTTTATGCGTGATTTTTATTTCAACAGCAAAAAAATATGAAAAGAACAGGAATAAAGCTCCGAAAGGGCTGCAATCATGGATAGAGCCATTAATCCTCTTTATCCGCGATGATGTTGCAAAACCGTCAATAGGAGAAAAAAGATATGAGAAATACACGCCTTTCCTTTTAACCGTGTTTTTCTTCATATTTTTCAACAACCTTTTTGGCATAATACCTTTTTTCCCCGGTGGCGCCAATTTAACAGGCAACATAGCAGTTACAATGGTACTGGCAGTATTCACTTTTATCATTACAACTTTCAGTGCAAATAAAAACTACTGGATACATATTTTCAATGCTCCGGGCGTACCATGGTGGCTGAAGTTTCCTTTACCATTGATGCCTATAGTTGAAATAATAGGAGTTTTCACAAAACCGTTTGTGCTTATGGTGCGACTTTTTGCCAACATCACTGCAGGACATATTATTATATTAGGTTTTATGAGCCTGATATTTATTTTCGGAATGAAAAATCCTTTTGCAGGTTATGGTATATCGGTAATATCGATCAGTTTTGCCATATTCATGGGTTTGCTCGAATTATTGGTGGCATTTATACAGGCTTATGTGTTTACACTGTTATCTGCATTATACTTTGGAATGGCAACGGAAGAACATCACTGAGAAGTTAAAAGTTAAAAAGTCAAAAAGTTAAATATGATAAATGAAAAAATAAAATAACAATCAAATATTTATTAACTAAAAACAATTAAAATTATGTCATTATTAACAGTTTTATTACAGGCAGCAACAGATATGGCACCCGTTGCAAAGATGGGAGCCGGCATTGGTGCAGGCATTGCAGCAATCGGGGCAGGTATCGGTATCGGCAGTATCGGTAAAGGAGCTCTTGAATCTATTGCACGTCAACCTGAAGCTATCGGCGACATCCGTTCAAATATGATTATCGCCGCCGCTCTTGTTGAAGGTGTTGCTTTCTTTGCTATTGTTGTTTGTTTGCTTATCCTTTTTATCTAAGCAAAAAACAGAAAAGTGTTTGTCTCTGCGGTTGGCAGGGATAAACGCTTTTATTATTAACAGAAAATATCTTTAAACAATAAGTAAATTTAATTTATATGATAAAAAATATTAGACCATCTATATTTTGTTTCTCTCTGATATTGTGTTATTGCATTGCATTCTCACAGATTAAAAATATAGACATTAAAAATGATGCTATGCTCAGCAAGTTTAAGAGCTCTGTTCCTGAAGGCTATATTATGTATTCCAAAGCGGACAGCCTCTTTATTGAGAGAAAAGATTCGGTTTGGATTTTATATCAAAGTATTATTAACGGTTATATAGCCCTTAGTGAACAGGATGTAGAAAAAGACAAGAATTCCCGTAAAATTAAGCCTCAGCTGGTATTTAAAGCAGAAAACAAATGGGATAACCTTAAAATTACAAAAGCCATTTACCTCAATGATTCTATCAATAAAATAATAAGCAGGAAAGACAGTATCTGCCGGAGCACATATTTAAAATATGAAAATCAGGGCATGGATTTTACTGTTAAAAATGAATATAAAAAAGAATATGAATCTTACGTTAATGAAAAAAAACATCTTGAATCTCTTTTGATAAACTATCCGAAATTCCAATCGGAAAAATATGCTCTGATTTTAGAACGTACTATAGGGATGTCCTTTGGATACATTATGGTTTATCCGATAGAAATACCTCTGGAACTGGAGAATATTCTTACAATCATGGATAATTTATTAATACCTGTAAAATGAATAAAGGAAGAATTTTTGACATCATTATTTTAATAGTATTTTTCGGAATTTACATTATCATCTTAAATGTTGATAAAAATATAGATAATTGTAATTTTCTTTGCAGGCATATATGGATGCCTTTAATGATAGCATATTATATCGGAAGATTTGTATCGTATTATTTATATAAAAATAACAACACAGATAAAAAACAGAATATTTAAATTTTACGATTGGTTGGGATAAATATTTTTATGTTTATAGGTTAAGGTTTATGGCAGTAGGTTTGGTTTTTGGTTATAGGTTTATGGTTTAGTATAGTATTATGGCAGAAAAACAAAAAATAGTAAGTTATAGTGACCTTGAAGTTTATCAAAGGTCTTATAATGCTTGTATTGCTGTTGTAAAATATATTATTCCGTTATTGCCTGAAACTGAAAAATATGATTTAAAGGATCAGTTATCACGTTCTTCAAAAGCAATACCTCGCCTGATAGCAGAAGGTTTTGCAAAAAAAATATCAGAAAAAAGGATTTCAGAAATATCTTTTTGATGCAATGGGAGAATCAAACGAAACCCAAGTCAGTCTTTCACAATGCAAAGATTTATATAATATTTGCTCTGATAAAATAAAAAAAGGAGATTTAATAAAAGAATATGAAATAATAAGTAAACAATTATTTCGCTTAAAAGAAGCATGGGATAAATTCTCAAATTAATTAAACATATAACCAAAAACATAAAACCAAACCACTATCTATTAACCAAAACCCTATAACCAAAAGATTATGGAACTAGTAACCCCGAATTTAGGACTGATAATATGGATGACATTGTCATTCAGTGCTCTTTTATGGATACTGACAAAGTATGCATGGAAACCTGTATTGAAAATGCTGAAAGAACGCGAGGATACAATTGAAAATGCTTTACTTGCTGCAGAAAAGACCAAGGAAGAAATGCTGAATCTGAAATCCCGCCATGAAGAACTTTTAAAAGAAGCCAAGGAGGAAAAAGCATCAATACTGAGAGAAGCCCGTAAAATCAAGGATTCTATTGTTGAAGAAGCTAAAACCAAAGCTACCGAAGAAGCCAATAATATTATAGAAACTGCAAAAGAAAGCATTCATTACGAAAAAATGGCTGCTATCACTGACCTGAAAAATCAGGTGGCAAAATTATCCATAGAAATTTCTGAAAAAATACTTAGGCAGGAACTGACAAAAGACAAAAAACAGGAAGAATTTATCAATAAGCTTGTTGAAGAAGCAAAATTTAATTAAGCAGAATGAAAAACACCAGAATAGCATTAAGATATTCAAAAGCTTTGTTTGAACTGGCTGTTGAACAGAATGTCCTTGAACAGGTTCATAAGGATATGGTTCTAGTTTATGAAGTATGTGAATCAAACAAAGATTTCACCAAGATGTTGGCTAATCCTATAATTAAGTCGGACAAAAAACAGGCAGTTATCAGCCTGATATTCAAAGAACATTTGCACAAAATGTCACTGGCTTTTCTGCTCATTATAGCACGCAAACGCAGGGAAATACTTATTGAAGAAATGTCCAAACAGTTCATCGGTTTATATAAAAACTATAAAGGAATAAAACCAGCTGTTATTGAAACGGCCGTTAGGATTGATGATAAAATAAAAGAAAAAATCGCCGCCATGTTGAAAGCCGCCATAAAATTCGAAATAGAATTAACCGAAAAGATAAACCCTGATTTGATAGGGGGCTTTAAATTAACTTATGACGACAAAAGTTATGATGCAAGCATTTCAAATAAAATTAAAAAACTTACTTCTGAATTTGAAGTGAACGTCTATGAAAAAGGGTATTAATAATTAAAATAAAAATATATGTCAGGAATTAAACCAGCAGAAGTATCGGCTATTTTAAGACAGCAGTTGTCAGGATTTAAAACAGAAACCGAATTGGAAGAAACAGGTTCTGTATTACAGGTCGGTGACGGCATTGCACGCATATACGGGCTTTCAAATGCACAGTCAGGCGAGCTTATTGAATTCGAAAAAGGAGGGCTGAAAGGTATCGTCCTGAACCACAACCACCAAACACACCCAACACA
>CAZSJF010000011.1:5743-14161 GCA_964606705.1 uncultured Bacteroidales bacterium | reverse complement strand
GGCTACTCCCAGCAGTACCACACCTACACTGTCTTCTTCAAGGTTCAGCACGAGACCTTTCAGAAGACACTGTAGGTGTCGTACTGCTGGGAGAAGCCAATAATATTAAAGAGGGCGACATTGTAAAACGTACGGGAAAGATATCCTCTATTAATGTCGGTGAAGGGATGCTCGGAAGAGTCATCAACACTATCGGAGAACCTATTGACGGCAAAGGAGAGATAAAAGGAAAAACTTATGAGATGCCTCTCGAACGAAAAGCACCCGGTGTTATCTTCCGCCAGCCTGTTAATGAGCCTTTACAGACAGGTATTAAACCTATAGATGCAATGATACCTATCGGAAGAGGGCAGAGAGAGTTAATAATCGGTGACCGCCAGACAGGTAAGACAGCAATTGCAATAGATACGATCATCAATCAGAAGGAGTTCTATGCAAAAGGCAAACCTGTTTATTGTATATATGTTGCAATAGGACAGAAAGGATCTTCAGTTGCCAACACGGTCAAAACATTTGAAGACCACGGGGCTATGCCTTATACAATCGTAATATCCGCCACAGCTTCTGACCCTGCTGCCATGCAGTTTTATGCTCCTTTTGCAGGTGCCGCCATTGGCGAGTTCTTCAGAGATACAGGAAGACCGGCATTGATTATATATGATGACCTGTCAAAACAGGCAGTTGCATACCGTGAAGTTTCATTACTGCTCAGAAGGCCTCCTGGTCGTGAAGCATATCCGGGTGATGTTTTTTACCTTCACTCACGATTGCTTGAAAGAGCAGCAAGAATAATATCAGCCGATGAAGTTGCCAAACAAATGAATGATTTGCCTGAAACAATAAGGCCAATGGTCAAAGGAGGAGGCTCTCTGACAGCTCTTCCCGTCATTGAAACTCAGGCCGGCGACGTTTCAGCATATATACCTACTAACGTGATCTCAATTACCGACGGGCAGATATTCCTTGAAACAAGTTTGTTCAATTCAGGAGTAAGGCCTGCTATCAATGTTGGTATTTCTGTTTCAAGGGTTGGCGGCAATGCACAGATAAAAGCTATGAAAAAAGTTGCAGGAACACTGAAATTAGACCAGGCACAGTACAGAGAACTGGAAGCTTTTTCAAAATTCGGTTCTGACCTTGACGCTGCAACAAAAGCTGTTCTGGAAAAAGGTGCAAGGAATGTTGAAATTCTCAAGCAACCACAATATTCGCCAATGACAGTTGAAAAACAAATAGCTATAATTTATTGCGGCACCAAAGGGTTGTTGAAAAACATTCCCATTGCAAAAGTCAAAGAATTTGAAGAAGAATTTCTGCATCACCTTGAAATAAACCATAAAAATATATTGGACACTTTAAGGAGCGGGGTTATAAATGATGAAGTTACTGGAACACTGGAAAAAGCTGCAGCAGAAGTGTCACGTGGTTTTGAAAAATGAAATATTAATAAATATGACTAACAAGCAACAAGTAACCAGAGTCCAGTAAATTGTTGCTGGTTGCTTGTTACTTGTTTATAGCAAAAATTTAAAAAAATGGAATCTTACAAAGATTTAGAAATATATAGAAGTGCTTATTCATTGGCAATAGAGATTCATAAAATCAGTTTACAATTACCAAATTATGAATTATATGAGCAGGGAAGCCAGATAAGAAGATCTTCAAAAAGCATAAAAGATAATATAGCTGAAGGTTATGGAAGAAGAAGATATAAAGATGAATTTATACGATATTTAATATTTGCACAAGCTTCCTGTGATGAAGTATTTTCTCAGTTAGAGATGATTAATGAAATTCATTTCCATGACAATCAGTTGGCATATTTAATTAATGAATATGATATATTAGGAAAAAAGATAAATAAATTTATCCAGTATGTAGAAACAGATTGGCTGACAACAAAAAAAACAGAAACCAGAAACCAGTAACCAGTAACTAATTATGGGTAATTTAAAGGAAATACGGATAAGGATAGCATCTGTTAAATCCACGCAACAGATCACCAGTGCGATGAAACTGGTTTCTGCATCAAAATTCAGGAAATCACAGACGGCTATTCTTAAACTGAGGCCATATGCATCCAAACTGAATGAAGTGATTCAGAACCTCAGTGCATCTGCTGATAATGCAGGAGCAAACAAATATTCAAAGCAAAGAGAAATAAAAAATATACTTATTGTTGCATTGTCTTCAAATAAAGGATTATGCGGAGCATTTAATTCCAATATAATAAAAGAGACCAACCATCTGATATCTTTGTACAAAGAGCAGCACAGCGGCTCTAAAATCAGTTTGATTGGCATCGGCAGGAAAGTTTCTGATTATTACAGCAAAAGAAATTATAATGTTATTGACAGGCTGGACAGCATTTTTGACTCTCTGACTTTTGACAATTCTGTCAAAATTTCTGAAAAACTTATAAATTATTTTACCGGAGAACAGTTTGACAAAATTGTCTTTGTTTACAATAAATTTAAAAATGCTTCCGTGCAGATATTAACTTCCGAGCAGTTTTTGCCCGTGATACCATCGGCTGATACAGGAAACAAAAAAACACAGGTTGATTACATCTTTGAACCCAGCCAGGAGGAAATATTGGAAGAGTTAATTCCTAAAGCATTAAAAATTCATTTATACCGGGCATTGCTTGATTCCAATGCTTCCGAGCATGGCGCAAGGATGACAGCAATGCACAAGGCTACCGATAATGCGACAGAACTTCTGAAAAATCTTAACCTTGCATATAATAAAGCCAGACAGGCTTCAATTACCAATGAAATACTTGAAATCGTAGGTGGAGCAGAGGCACTGAAAGGTTAACCCTGAGACAAATTGTTTAAATTCTTTACAATGCAACATGATTTATTTATCACAAAACCCCTTCAACAACTTCAACAGGAGGCCGGAGATGACAGCAAAAGCGGCTTAAAAAGGGCTTTGAATGCCACAAATCTTATAACTCTTGGCATCGGAGCAATCATAGGAGCAGGGATATTTGTTCTTACAGGGCAGGCTGCTGCACAATATGCAGGCCCGGCTATAGTTATTTCTTTTATTATTTCAGGCCTTGCCTGTGCATTTGCAGGATTATGCTATGCTGAATTTGCATCCATGATACCTATTTCCGGAAGTGCATACACATATTCTTATGCAACATTGGGAGAGTTTCTCGCATGGATAATCGGATGGGACCTTATTCTTGAATATCTTTTTGCCGCTTCAACTGTTTCTGTAGGGTGGTCAGGATATGTGGTCAGTTTTCTGAAAGATTTCGGGATAATGCTTCCTCCCGAATTTACATCTGCATTTAATACTGTTCTTGTGCAGTTGCCCGACATGAGCTGGAAACCAATAACAAATTTATTAACATCAAATCTGGCCGCATCAAATATCGATATAAACACATTGCCTCATGTTACTGCTATATGCAACCTGCCAGCTATGTTTATCGTGGCTGCTATTACTCTGCTTCTGGTAATAGGAATTAAAGAATCTGCCAATTTTAATAATATTATGGTTATAGCAAAAGTGTCTGTGATAATCATATTTATTTCCTTTGGTTTTATGTTTGTAAAAAATGTCAACTGGCATCCGTTTATACCATCAAATGAAGGAGAAACAGCAATATTCAGCAGTCATTCATTCAGAGATTTTTTTATTAATCTGCAAACACATTTTGCCGAACTTGGGCATTACGGATGGAGTGGTATCTTGCGGGCAGCAGGTGTGATATTTTTTGCCTATATCGGTTTTGACGCTGTATCCACGGCAGCACAGGAAGCCAAGAATCCGCAACGTGACATGCCAAAAGGGATTTTAGTATCTTTAAGTGTTTCAACGGTTTTATACATACTGGTAGCTATTGTCCTGACAGGTATCGTAAGCTATAAAGTACTTAATGTTGCCGACCCTATAGCTGTCGGAGTTAATGCTATGGGAGCTGATATGTTCTGGTTGAGGCCGATTATCAAGGTTGCAGCTATTGCAGGTCTGACATCTGTTATTCTGGTTATGCTGCTGGGACAACCAAGAATATTCTTTGCAATGTCAAGAGACGGATTATTACCCCCCATCTTTTCCAAAGTTCACAAAAAATTTAAAACACCTTTTATAAGTTCGTTAATTACAGGCTTTGTTGCCATGATATTGGCAGGAATACTGCCTATTGATATTTTAGGAGAACTTGTTTCAATAGGAACTCTGCTTGCCTTTGCTATTGTTTGTCTCAGTGTTTTGGTATTACGTAAAAAAAGACCTGACATTAAAAGGCCTTTCAGAACACCATGGGTTCCTCTTATTCCGATTTTAGGTGCATCAATATGCCTGTTGCAGATGGTTTCTCTGCCTCTTGATACATGGTTGAGGTTGATTATATGGATGGCTATCGGCTTTATAATATATTTTGCATACGGCATAAGAAAAAGCAAAATAAGAAACAGCAATAACACAACAACAGAAAACAAATAACATCATTATGGAAAACCTGATATATCTGGACAACAGTGCAACAGCTTTCCCCAAGCCGGCGGAAGTGTATGATTTCATGTTTGATTTTTATAAAAAAAACGGCGTAAGCCCGGGGCGTTCAGGATATGACCTTGGAAAAGTTAGCGAAGAAGTTGTTGCTTCAACAAGGAAGATGCTGACAAATTTCTTTAATAATACTGACCCTAACAGGCTTACTTTCTGCTATAATGCCAGCGATGCATTAAACATGATCGTTGACGGAATATTACAGAAAGGCGACCATGTGATAACAAGCCTTCTGGAGCACAACTCCGTTTTAAGGCCTTTATACCACAAGGAGCAGGACGGCATAGCAGAAGTCACATACATCCCTTTTGACGCTAAAGGATACATAAATCCTGATGACGTAAAAAAAGCTTTTAAGAAAAACACAAAGCTTGTTATACTTAATCATGCATCGAATGTGGTCGGAACAGTCCAGCCTGTCGCACAGGTCGGAAAATATTGCAGGGAAGCAGGAATCATCTTTGCAATTGACGCAAGCCAGTCGGCAGGAATTGTGAATATTGATATGAAAGCCATGAATATTGACATAGTTGCATTTACAGGGCACAAATGCCTGATGGGATCAACGGGTATCGGCGGTTTGTGCGTTGGGGAAAATGTTGATATCAAGGCATCGCGGTTTGGAGGCACAGGTGTCCGCTCAGCTCAGCGCACACACCTTGAAGAATTTCCTTACAGGCTCGAATGCGGGACTCTCAATACTATCGGGATCGCAGGTTTGCACGCAGGCCAGAAATGGCTCTCGGCAAAAGGTGTTGACAATATCCACAGGCAGGAGATGAACCTTTGGAACAAGCTGAAAAACGGATTGCAGAAAATTGATAATATTGTAATCTATTGTGCTGACAGCAGTGATAACCACATAGCTGTACTGAGTTTTAATATTAAAGGTGTTGAAGCTGCCGAAGTAGGCACTATGCTTGATGTGGATTATAATATATGCTGCCGCACTGGATTACAGTGTGCGCCCCTTGTACATCAGCAATTAGGTACTGACAAGATTCACGGAACTGTCCGCTTCGGAATAGGCCCTTTCAATACCGAAGAGCATATTGATAAAGCTCTTAAAGCTGTTGAAGAAATCGCATCAATATTTAAAAAATAAGCATAAAAAATAATTCTGATATGGCAAAAATAACAATCGAAGGAAAAGAACTGGAAGTTGACGGAGACGGATTCCTTGTTAATCCTGAAGAGTGGAATGAAGAAATAGCAAAACTGCTTGCAGAGCATGACGGCACAGGTGAAATGACTGAGAAACACTGGGCTGTAGTAAATTATATCAGGGATTACTGGAAACAAAATGACATAGCGCCAATGGTAAGAAGCGTTTGCCAGAACTCAAATGTCAGGCTGAAGGAGATTTATGAACTGTTTCCTATGGGGCCTGCAAAAGGTGCCTGCAAAATCGCAGGACTGCCAAAACCTGACGGGTGCGTTTGAAATAAATATCTACCAAAGGTATTATTTTTCAATATCTGTAAACCTGTAGCCGATTCCTGATTCTGTTTTTATAAATTTCGGCTGATTTGGATCAGATTCGATTTTTTTTCTTAATTGTGCTATAAATACCCTTAAATATTGAGTTTGTTCAACATAGCCCATCCCCCAGATTTCCTTTAAAATAAAGCTATGTGTTAAAACCCTGCCCTCATTTTTTACCAGTAAAGCCAATAATGAAAATTCTGTCGCAGTAAGTTTAATGAGTTCATCACCTTTCCTGACCAGATGATTTGCAATGTCTATTTTAATATTTCCGAATTCAAAGACAGTGGAATTACTGATGGTTTGCGACAACCGTAATGCTGTGCGTATCCTAGCCAGCAGCTCTCCTGTACGAAACGGTTTGACAAGATAATCGTTTGCCCCGTTGTCAAGCGCTGTAATTATGTCTTCTTCCGAATTTCTTACAGATAAAATGATAATAGGGCTGAAATACCATTCCCTTAATTTTTTCAGAATTATCTGACCGTCTTCATCCGGTAATCCCAGATCCAGTAATATCAGGTCAGGCGGGTGATTTGCAGCTAAAAGAAGACCGTTTTTACCGTCAGCTGCTTCGCTTATTTTAAAATTGTTTGACGAGAGGGTGATTTCAAGGAGCTTGCGTATCTGGACTTCATCGTCTATTATTAGAATGGAATGATTACTCATTTTTAAAACTGTTTATATTCATTATTTCATTATCTGCCATTGATATCCTTATCTCAAATGTTATTCCTTCTGAAAAATTGTTAAAAGCCCTTATCTTTCCGTTGTGCGCTTCTGTAAATCCTTTAGCTATTGATAATCCAAGCCCTGTACCGTTTGTTGATATCCCTTTTATCCTGTAAAATTTATCAAAAATTCTTTCAATCTCTTCCTCGGGTATTCCTGAACCGTTATCGGATATGAGTATCAGTAAATCGTTGTTGTCGAGTTTTGTGCTAATTGTAATTACAGTGTTTTCAGGAGTATAAATTGAAGCGTTGTAGATGATATTCGAAAAAACCTGCTCCATGAGCCCATAATCCAGCTTTATCAGCGGAAATTGTTCGTCAGCAGTTATTCTGACATGATGATTCTTTAATTCCTTTCCCAGCGAATTTACAACGGATGTTATCAACTCATTAAGGTTGCACCAGTCCCTTTTGATGTCAATATGCCCGGCTTCAATCCTTGAAATGTTCAGCAGGTTTTCCACGAGCTTGTTCAGCCTTTCGGAAGCTTTATAAATCTCGCTGATAAGATTTTTTTTGTTGTCATCGGATAAATTCCCGCGATTGTTCAGGAGATTATCAGCTGATCCGTAAATTGTGGAAATGGGTGTTCTCAGTTCGTGCGAAACGGAATTAAACAGAGTGTTGTAAAGCTTTATGGAATTTAGTTTTTCTTCCTTCATCTGGGTAAGCTTTTCATATTTTCGGATTCTTGTAGTTAAAACTCCATTAATTAACGCTATTACGAAATACATCATGAGCATCAGGTCGTCTTCTGCTCTATCTACATGAAAAGTAAAATGCGGTGGAATAAAAAAATAATCCCATATCAAAGCACTTAGAACAGCAGCTATTAGTACAGGTATAACATCAAATAATATTGCTGAAATAGAAACAGTAAAAAGCAGTATCAGTGCAATAGCTTTATAGCCTATATACCCTGAAATGAAATAACAGACGAATGAAGTTGTTATAACTAAAAGCACACTTACAACATACTGATATAATTTACTTTTGCTTTTTGCTTTGTGAAAAATGCTCATTGTTTATGAATTTTTGTTGATTTATGTCTTCATTAATGCATTATATAATAATGCAAAAATAAGAGAACTTTTTATTATTGTCTTTTTTGTTTTATGAATCCTGTATTCATTATGTTTTACAATGTACAGTTATGCTTTTTATCAACTGACCCCTGAATTCTATTTACCAGGGAATCAATATCGTCAAGGGAAATAGGAATTACGATTGTTGTGATGCCAAGTTGATAAAGTTTCCGCTGTATTTCGAAGATGGTATAATTGTGCAATATCTTTGTGAGGCCGTATGTCCCTTTGAAGATGAGCTGTCCCCCGATAAATACTGTGTTTTGGTATTCCTTAAGGATTGTGGGTGCCAGTTTTTCGACTTCTTCAACAATATTTGTACCGACGGAATTCCTGTGTTCCGCATGAAATCCCATCAGTTTTGCCAGATATACATACTTGTTAAGGTCGCTCAGTATGGATTCGTTCATCTTTTCAATAAATTCAATGCTTTTGGAATTATGAGTGTCAACAAGGCCGACCTGCAGGAAAATGATGTTCTTATATACGTTGCGGAATGAAGAAATAAAATTGAAAAATGAGTACAGCCCTATCCCTGTATAGCCGTTGGTCATTATCACTGCAGTGGGTGCATTTTTGTC
>CAZSJF010000011.1:0-5733 GCA_964606705.1 uncultured Bacteroidales bacterium | reverse complement strand
ACACCTGTCGTTTTTTCATATCTTTTTATCTTCAATGAGTTTATGATCTGGTTCATTTTAGGGTTTAACATTCTCTGCGTGTGGATTATTTTCTTTGCAATATTCTGGTAATGGGTTTTGATGAAAATAGCGCAAAGAACAAATATGCCGGTGATGAGCAGTGTGAGCCACCCGCCTTCCTGGAATTTAATGACCGTGACTGTAATAAGTATGAACGTTGTCATTATAAGACCAATACCGTTGAGAAGCAGTTTTCTGAACCATTTTTTTTCTTTTCTGCGTTCGAGATACCAGTGGCGCACCATGCCGAGCTGTGATAAAGAGAAAGTGATAAATACATTAATGCTGTAAAGTATTATAAGAAATGACACATTTCCTTTGGATACCCATAACAGGATGAATGAAGCCCCTCCCATCAGCAGTATGCCGTTTTGCGAAACCAGCCTGTCGCTCAGGGAGGTGAACCTGCGGGGAAACCAATAGTCATGAGCCATGTTTGCCATGACACGCGGGCCATCGAGAAAACCTGCCTGTGCTGCGACAAAAAGCAATGCGGCTTCGGATAGTAATGTGATAAATGTGAATATATTGGCAGCATAATAATTCCAGTTACCTGTTAAACTTGTTAACAGCATTGCATTTGCGGTTTTGCCCGGCTGCAGGTGTATCCGACACAGGTAATATGACACCACAAGTCCAAAAGCTGCCAAACCCAGTGAGATTGAAAGATAACGCATGGTTTTCAGAGCATTATGTACTCTGGGTTCGCGAAGATTGGGAATGCCGTTGCTTACCGCTTCTATGCCCGTATATGTACCTGCACCCATGCTGTATGCCCTGAGCAGGATGAAAAGAGTGCCGAAAATGCCGAGTTGTGAAACCGTAGATCTGAATTCACTGGCCGTGCTGGATGCAATGCCTGATGTTTCAGCCCCATGTACAATAAAGGCATAGCCTATTACGAAAATATGCGTTAGTACAAATACTACAAAAATAGGCGTCAGCGTCATAACTGATTCCCTCACGCCTCTGAGATTAAGAATAACAAGAAGCATCAGTCCTATAAAAGCAAAAAGTAGTTTGTAATTAAGATATGATACGGGAAGATAGCTGAAAATTGCATCTGCACCGGCGGAGATGGAAAGAGTGATGGTAAGGACGTAATCAATCAGCAGGGCACATCCCGAGATCATGCCTACAGTAGGAGATATAAGCCTGCTTGCAACGATATAACCTCCTCCTCCGTGAGGAAAAAGCTTTATTATCTGGGTATAGCTTGTGCTGATAACAAAGACCGTTATTATAGTCATTAATCCTACGATAACCGCAAGATTAGTGTGACCGGAAAGATTCCTGTATATTTCCTCAGGCCCGTAGCATGACGAAGATAAAGGATCGGCGCCAAGGCCTACCCATGCAAAAAAAGCAATAAGCGAGATATTCCTGAACGTTTCCCTTTTTTTAAGGTCTCTTGCATCACCGATAAAAAATAATTTTATCTTTTTTAAGAAATTCATTCCTTGCCTCCCTTGTCTTTTTCCTTCGAGTTAATGTAAGTAGTGAGTAAAACAACAATTGTGATCATGATAATAGCAGTAAGCCATGTTTTGCAGTTTGCATTTATTGCTGCTAAATTTGTAAAGGCGTGAATAATTGTTGATAAAAGTGTATTCATTGCTTTTTTTATAGAAGCAAAATTACACCGGGTAAAATAAAGATTGAATAAAGAATATGTAATGAAGTATAAAGATTTTATAAAGATTGTGAAATATATTGAGACGCCAAAATATATAGTCTCAACCATTTAAATTATATCAAAAAATCAGCACATTGTTATATAGCGTATTTTCGGATTATACTTTCTTTCTCTTCAGGACAGATAAAATAATTCCAGTCAGAATCTAATTTAGAAACTAATTGTTCAACTTTTTTAAGTTTAAATTTATTATTTACCTTAATGAAATGATAAAAAGTATAGTCTATTTTTTTAAAATAAGAATTCAGTCTATCTGCAATATCAGGCAGAAGTACCTCTATTACTATAAAAGGCCTGTCATGTGTTAAAATAAAATTCATGCCTTCTATTACTTCGGGTTCTTGTAGTTCTACATCAATTTTTATTAAACCAATACCTGTTATCCGATTTTCTTTTACATATAAATCTAATGTTGTAACACAAACCTTATATTCTAATAAATTATTTATATCTTTTTCGAATGCTCGAAGTCGTATATCTAATGATGCAGAGTTTTGAAGCCCATCCTTATAATCATAAAAAACCAATTCCCCGTCAATATTTGAAAGAGCTTTATTTTCAGCTATAATATTAAATCCATTCAATCGAATATTTTCTAATAGTCTATTAAAAGTCTGAATTGACGGTTCAAATGCAATAACTTTACATGAACTATTAACAGCACATGAGAGTAATGAATATAGCCCTGTATTTGCCCCAATATCAATGATTATATCAGAATTTTTACATAATTCCTTCCATAACCATATTGTCTCAGGTTCCAATGAATTATTCAATCCTTTCCAGTAAATTTCGTTTTCTATTGTTGCCCCAAATGAGATCATCTTAAAAGCAACATCATCAATAGAAACTTTGATTACTCCATTGTATTTTAAATCTTTATAAAATTTGTTCTTAAAAATCCTTGAAAATTTTAAACCACGGATAATAAAATTTCTGACAAAAGTTGGTAAAATATTGATTGCTTTAATAATAATTTTATAAGTGAGTCCTGTGATTTTCATTTATTCTCAGAATTTCATGCCAAAACAAAAGCAAAATTAACGAATTATTCCTTATTGGCATACTAATGATATACCTGTTTTTATTTTTCATTCTAAAAAAGAATATTAATTTTGATATATTGAAAAAATATATGCTGATAATTGCTGACAATAAAATTCCATACCTGAAAGGTGTTCTTGACCCTTACGCTGATATAAAATATCTATCCACATCGGAATTTACTAATGAAAATATTAAACATGCTGATATATTGATAATACGCTCAAGGGTTCAGTGTAATGCAGGGCTTCTCAACAACACTAAAGTCCGCCTTATCACAGCCGCAACAATAGGCTTTGACAATATTGACACGGATTATTGCAATGCTAAAAACATTATGTGGAAAAATTCTCCCGGATGCAATTCCTCTTCCGTGGCACAATATATTACCTCTACTTTACTGCATTTAGGAAAGAAATACGACTTCCTGCTTAAAGATAAGACTATTGGCATTATCGGGGTTGGAAATGTAGGCAGCAAAGTTGAAAAATCAGCAAAAATATTAGGGATGGAAGTACTGCTCAACGACCCTCCCCGTGCAAGAACAGAAAGAAATGAAAAATTTTTACCGCTTGACGAAATATGCAGAAAAGCTGACATTATAACAATTCATGTTCCCCTGAATAAGTCAGGCATTGACAAGACATATCACCTTTTTGATGAAAACATGCTTTCCGGATTAAAAAAAGATGTTTTTTTCATAAATACTTCCCGTGGTGCCGTTGTTGACAATCAGGCACTGAAAAAAGCCATTAAATCAGGAAAAACAGCAGGAACAGTTCTGGATGTATGGGAAAATGAACCGGACATTGACTCCGAACTGCTTTCCATGGTTGATTATGCAACACCTCATATAGCAGGTTATTCAGATGACGGAAAAGCCAATGGTGCCTCTATGTGTGTGCAGGCTGTCAGCCGTTTTTTAGGATTCGGGCTCGACAACTGGTATCCTGATGAAATAGAAAAACCTGATAATACTGTCATATCAATAGATTGCAGCAACAGAAAAGAGCAGGATATCATCTTTGAAGCAGTCAGGGCAACTTATGATATTGAAAAAGAAGACAAACGCCTGAGGAATTCTCCGGAAACCTTTGAAAAACAAAGAATAGATTACCCCATAAGAAGAGAATTTCCTGCTTACACTGTTGAACTTAAAAATACATCTTCAGAACTGATAAACAAAATAAAGCAACTCGGATTTAAAATCAGATAGATATATGAAAAAACAAGCGGATATCGGAATTATCGGACTTGCAGTTATGGGCGAAAACCTTGTACTTAACATGGAAAGCAAAGGCTTCACTGTAGCTGTATATAACAGGACCACTGAAAAAGTTGACAGTTTCATCAATGGCAGAGGGAAAAACAAAAATATCACAGGAACTTATTCTGTTGAAGAATTTGCAAAATCACTGAAAAAACCCAGAAAAGCCATGCTGATGGTCAAAGCCGGCAAACCCGTTGATGAATACATAGAACAGTTGATCCCCTATCTTGAAAAAGGCGATATTATCATTGACGGCGGTAACTCCAACTATAATGACACAATTCGCAGGACAAAATATGTTGAAGATAAAGGCCTTTTATATATAGGGACTGGTGTTTCCGGCGGCGAAGAAGGCGCTCTCAAAGGTCCTTCTGTCATGCCCGGCGGCTCTTATGAGGCATGGGAACATGTAAAACCTATATTCCAGTCTGTTGCCGCCAAAGTACAGGACGGAACTCCCTGCTGCGAATGGATTGGCGATAATGGCGCAGGGCATTTTGTAAAAATGGTGCATAACGGCATTGAATACGGCGACATGCAGCTGATATGCGAAGCATATCAGATAATGAAGGATCTGCTTAATATGAATGCCTGTGAAATGCACGAAATATTCAAAGAATGGAATAAAGGGGAACTGGAAAGCTACCTGGTAGAAATAACCCGTGACATACTTACATTTAAAGATACCGACGGCAGCCCTCTGATTGATAAAATACTTGATACTGCAGGGCAGAAAGGGACAGGCAAATGGACAGGCATTTCTGCAATGGAGTTTGGAGTACCACTGACTCTGATTGTAGAATCAGTCTTTGCAAGGTGCCTGTCTGCAATTAAAGATGAAAGAGTTCAGGCATCAAAGATTCTCAAAGGCCCGAAAAAGCATTTTGACGGGGATAAAAAGGCTTTTATTGAAGATATCAGGAAAGCTTTGTATGCTTCAAAGATCATTTCTTATGCACAGGGATATACATTGATGCAGGCAGCAGCAAAAGAATATAAATGGAAACTTGATTATGGCACTATTGCCCTTATGTGGCGTGGCGGCTGCATAATCCGTTCAGCATTTCTGGATAAAATCAACGACGCATTCAAACAAAACCCCGGACTTAAAAATCTGCTTCTGGCACCATATTTCACAGAAAAAATCGAACAATCCCAGGTCAGCTGGAGAAAAGTAGTTGCCGTTTCCGTCAGCAACGGAATACCTGTCCCTTCATTCTGTTCTGCATTGAGTTATTATGACGGATACAGGGCGGAACGCCTGCCGGCAAATCTTCTGCAGGCCCAGAGGGATTACTTTGGCGCCCATACATACGAAAGAACAGATAAGCCAGGAGGCAAGTTCTTCCATACCAACTGGACAGGCAGAGGAGGAAATACGGCTTCTACTACTTATGAGGTTTAATTACACCCTATTTTCCTAATAGTTTAACTTTGTTTTTGTATATTAAAATATATTTTTTAAATTTGCACTCCCTTTTCATGAAGGGACAATAATATTAGTTTAAAAACAAAAAAGAGGAAGGTACTATGTCAAACTATGAAACTGTTTTCATTATGACTCCCGTTTTATCTGAAGAACAGATGAAGGAAACAGTAAACAAATTTTCTGACTTGCTGACAAAAAAGAAGGCAGAGATTATTTATAAGGAGAACTGGGGAT
>CAZSJF010000010.1:5005-19565 GCA_964606705.1 uncultured Bacteroidales bacterium | reverse complement strand
AAGTGTGGACCACTTTGACGCGGAATTACCGGCCCAATTTACGCGGAATTTCCATCAACCCTGTGAGTGCTGAAAATAGGGCTACTCTTTTCATTAATGGGTTTTGACAATCAGTTTTAATAAGTTTGTTCAGTTCTTCAATAGTTAAAAAATTTCTTTGTGTTTCATCTCCTCTTATTTGTTCAATCTTTGTGTTAAGGTCGGTTTGTAAATATCCGTCTTTATATGCTTGTTTCATTGCTGCTTTCAGTTTGTTGAAGTACGATGCAGCAGAATTTTGGGAAAGGGTTGTTTCTTTGCTTCTTTTACTTTTTGTAGTTAAAAGATATTCTTTAAAATCAGTACAAAAATTTTCGTTGAGGTCGGTAAACTTCAAAATTCCTTTTGTATATGTATTAAGATAATAATAAGCAGAAGCCCAGTTATCATGGTTTGAGTTTTTACGCTTATCTGTTAACTTTTTGAAATACTCAACAAAATTTTGTTCGCCTTGTTCCTTAATCTTTAACTGTTCCTGTTCATAACCTGAGTAAATTTCGGGCTTGTTTAATTGGTTTTCTCGTATCTGCATTTTCTGTTTAGCACATTTCAGCATTTCTTTGTTATGCTCTTTGTCAAATGGGTTGGTTGGCTTGTTGAATAAGTATAGCCCTAAAAATTCCCTTCGGGTTGGTTTACCTGTTTCGGGATGTGGTATTGCCGGATAAAAATCCAAATACAAACTTTGCCTTTTCCCTGAAATTGCTTTTTGTCTTAATTTAACTTTTATTGCCATTGCTTTTTTATGCTTTATGTTTATGAGAATAGTTTGTCAATTTCTGAACGCTTTATCCTTGTCATCCTTTGCCCTAAATTAACAGCTTTAATATTTTCGCTTTCTATGTAGTAATAAACTGTACGAACTGAACAATTTAAAAGAGTTGCAACATCCCGAACAGTTAAAAACTCTTTTGCTTTCAGTTCCTCAATAGGTTTTGTTTTGATATGCAGGGTTTCTTTATTGCTTATTTCGACTTTTGCAGCCCTTAGCTTAACTTTGTAATACATTTTAGCACAATGGTCGGAACAGGTCTGAGAAGTTGTTTTACGGGCTTCAAAATCCTTTCCGCAATACTGACAAATTTTCTGTACCTTAATATTTGAACTCATTTTATAGCTTTTAGTATTAATAAATGTATTTAAGTGCAAATAAGTGCAATTATAAAAGGGCAGAAGCCCTAAATTTTGTACCTCGACTGTTCAAGGTACAAATAAGGTACAAAAATAAACAAAAAAAGCGAATAACAAAACAAAATAACAATTATTTTAACTCTACAACAAGCCCTTATTTCAGGGCTTGTTGTAGAGTTTTAATAAGTTTGTTGTTTGTTTGTTGTGTGGTGGTTACTTTCCGATACAGAAATTACTGAAAATGTTGTCCAGAATTTCACTTGTAGTTATTTCTCCTGTTATCTCTCCGAGATAGTGGATCGCCTTTCTTATATCTGTTGTCAGCAGGTCGCTGCTTATGCCTTTCTTTATCCCCTGCTCAACATTTTCTATTGATTCCCTGACTTTTGTCAGAGATTCGTAATGGCGGCTGTTGGAGATTATGACATTACTTTCATTCGGTTTCTGTGAAGCTACATAATTCATCAGCGAATCAGAGATCAGGTTTATGTTTTTCTTCCTTTTTGCAGATATAAAAATGGTTTCAAGAGCGACAAGAGTATTGAATTTTTTAGGTGTTTCATAGATCAGATCAGTTTTGTTGGCAATGATTATGAATTTTTTGGATTTGTCGTTAAGATGTTTTTTCAGGTCATTAAGTTCTTTGATAACCTCTTCAAATGTATTTTCGCTGATGTCAAAGACATAAAGTATGATACTTGCCTGGTTTATTTTTTCATATGTTTTTTCTATGCCTATGTTTTCAATCCTGTCGCTGCCCGATTCTTTCAGCCCTGCTGTGTCAATAAATCTGAACGAAATGCCGTTTATGGAAATAGTGTCTTCAATGATATCCCTTGTAGTGCCCGGTATGTCTGATACTATTGCCTTGTCTTCGTTAAGTATGGCGTTCAGCAGTGTTGATTTGCCTACATTTGGCCTTCCGATAATAGTTACGGGGATCCCATGTTTTAAAACATTTCCCAGAGAGAATGAATCTATGAGCCTGATGGTTTCTTTTTTAATATCTGACAGAAGAGCTGTGAATTTTTTCCTGTCTGCAAATTCAACATCCTCCTGGCTGAAATCGAGTTCCAGTTCTATCAGTGATGTGAAATTTACCAGTTTCTGCCTTAGTTTTTTTATGTTGTCAGAAAAAACGCCCCTCATCTGGTTTATTGCAAGTTCATGAGAAGCCTTTGAATTGGAAGCGATCAGGTCAGCTACGGCTTCTGCCTGTGACAGGTCAAACTTGTTGTTAAGAAAAGCACGTAAAGTGAATTCTCCCGGTTTGGCAGGCCTTGCCCCGTTGTTGATCAGTAGTTCAATGATTTTCTGCTGGATATATGCTGACCCGTGACACGATATCTCTGCCAGGTCTTCACCTGTGTATGACATGGGTGCCTTGAAAATGCTTACCAGGACTTCATCGATCATTTTATCTTTAGTGCATATTGACCCCAGGTGAATGCTGTTAGGCCTGACTTTTGAGAGTTTTATCTTTTTATCGGCAGGTTTGAATATCTTTTCGCAGATTTTTATTGATTTTTTGCCTGAGATGCGTATTACAGCAATTGCACTGACTCCTGCAGGAGTTGATAAAGCACAGATCGTGTCGGTGTTTATGTTTTTCGATTTCATAGGCTTGTTTATGATTTTCAATATTGCAAAGAAATAATATTTTGAGTAATATTGTGAAAAAATGAATAAAAAAATTATTGTTCAATTTAAAGATTAATATCTGGATGAAAAGGATAATACCGTTAACAGTCAGTATTTTATTATACATTTTGGGTTATTGTGATCCGGGAAATGATAAAATATTCTCATGTGAGCATAATTCAGCAGACCTGAGTGCATTGAAATGGCATTTATGGCTTGATGAAAAAGCTGAGTGGGTAAATGATGAGTTGTTTTTGCCTCCTGTTGATATTACAAAGTTGCCGGCCAATCCGCCTACATGCGGTTGGGATTCACTTATTAATAAAGGAATAACAGTTAATATACCTGCGACAGTTGAAGAATACTATTGGGGTTATAAAGGAAATACGTATGGCGTATCAGGCAATTACAAGGGTGTGTCATGGTTCACGACAGAGATAAAGATTAACAGTAAAGATGAATTCAAAATTATTACACTTGATTTTGAAAGTGTGAACGGCAGGGCGGAGGTGTATGTAAATAATAAGCTGGCAGGTTATGACCTGATAAACGGAACGCCATTCACAGTTGATATCAGCAGCTTTGTTAATTATGACGCCAAAAATGTTATTGCGGTGAGAATAACCGATGCATACGGGAATTTTGACTGGCGTGATTATAAGCCGCTGAAGTGGGGTAAATATATTGTTCCTACAGACCACGGTTTTGGCGGGATAACAGGTAAAATATACCTAAGGACAATGGATATGACATATATAAAGGATGTTTATATAAAGAACAAGCCTGTGTATAATGAAATAGACCTTGAAGTAACCATGGGTAGTATTGCTAGTCTTGTAGATGATGGCAAGATGAATATAAAAATATATGAATACAAAGAACCGCAGAATGTGGTATGGGAAAACACATATGATGTAAATGCTGTAAATGAAGGAAACATTGAAAAGCTTCTTAAACATACAATACAGGTAAAAGATGCAAAATTATGGTCAGTTGAAGAGCCAAACCTGTATTATGTTGAATTGAACTGGACAGGTACGAATAACACTCGTCATGACAGGGTGGTAAAAAGATTCGGTTTCCGCTGGTTTGAAGTGAAAGATGTTGATAGTGACAGGCAGTTTTTTCTTAACGGCAAAAGAATGGTTCTGGTAAGTGCTATATCATGGGGGTTTTGGCCTGTAAATGGCATTTATCCCTCTGATTCTATGGCAATAAAACAGATACAGACAGCAAAATCACTTGGCCTGAACATGCTGAATTTTCACAGGCAGATTGGGCAGACAAATGTGCTTGATTATGCTGATGAACTAGGATTGTTATATTATGAAGAGCCGGGCGGATATTCTACCAATGATCCATTTTTGGAAGCATGGAGCAGAGAGAAGTTGTTGAGAATGATAAAACGTGACAGGAATCATCCGTCGCTGATCATTTACGATATGAAAAATGAAGTTATGAAAGACCCTACTGATGCGGATAAAAAAATACTGCAGGAAGCACACAGGTTAGATGAAACAAGAATAATTACTTTTTCATCCAATACTTTTACCAATACTTTTTATAATGAAAAATGTCCGAAAGAACCTGCTGAATGTAAGGCATATATGGAGCCGTATGACCAGACCTTTAAAATACAGGGGTGGTGGGACGAACATCATAACAAAAGCCATGGCGTGTATGTGGATGAACATTATGTTAATTCAAAGGATTATTACCTGTATACTGATAACAAATCAGAGATTATATTTTACGGGGAGGAAGGGGCTATCGGTATGCCGCCGAATCTGGAACTTATAAAACAGCAGATTCAGAAATCAGGAAAGAAAGGATGGGATGGGGATGATTACCTCAGGCAATACAATGCTTATAACAGCTTCCTTGATGCCAAAGGGTTAAAAAAAGCTTTTCCTGATGTTAAGTCGCTTACAGAAAGTCTTTCCAATGTTGCTTATTATTACCAGGGGCGTATTATTGAAAACGTCAGGATTAACAATATTAATGATGGTTATGTGATTAACGGATGGGAATGTGAAAAAGTAGAAAATCATTCCGGAATAGTTGACACCTACCGCAATCCCAAAGGAGATATTAATCTGATTAAATATTACAATCAGCCTCTTTACCTGGCTGTAAAAGCTAAAAACAAAGTGATTGAAACAAATGACACGGTTAATTTTGATATTTATATCGTTAATGAAAAGAATATTAACGGAAATTATGATCTGGAAGTTAATGCGTCTGACGAAAATAACAAGACAGTATTCAGTAAAACATATCAGGTGAATATCACAGGTGGCAATACGTACGGACAACTGTTAATTGAAAACATTATTTTTAAAAATACTGATGCAGGTTATTCAACAATTACAGCTGTTTTGAAAAAGCAGGGAAATATCATATGTAAAGGGGAAGAAAAAATATTTTCTGTATCACTGGATAATAAAGTAACCATCCCGATAGCTATAATAGATTCAGCAGATATAACGAAAAATATTTTACTGTCAGCTGATCCTCAGATACAGATAAAAGAATATGAAGCAAATAAGCTGCCTAAGGAAAAAGTATTGGTAGTAGGAAATATGCCTTTAATGATAAAAGATTCAAGAGGGGTGGGGGTGCAGACTAACCTTATAGACTGGGTTATGGAAGGCAACTCATTGATAATTATCAAAGATGCTGATTTATGGGCAAAATATTTGCAGAAAAGGGAACTCGTTAATTATAAAGGTTATGAAAATGTTAATAATATAGCATGGTTTGGAGGAAATTATTTTGTCAGAGAGCATCCGCTTTTTAAACAACTTCCTGTAAACTGTGCATTTAACTGGGAATACCAGTCTATAGCATCTTATAAAAGGAACAGGATCGGCTTAAGGTTAGATAATGAGGAATGTATAGTCGGAGCACAGATTGAACACAAACAGGAATTATTTACAGCAGTTTCAGTTATCAGGGTAGGGAAAGGCAAGATCATTCTGTCTGCCCTTGATATAGAGGGAGCTATAAATTCAGGATTGAAATCTTCAGTTGTTGCCAGAAAAATATTGCTGAATTACATTCAGTATTGTTCTGAAAAAGAATAAATTATTGAGGGAATTGTGAAAAATTATTGATTTATTAATTTGTTATTTTAAAAAAATATTGTAGTTTTACAGCCCGGTTTGATTATTATAATTTTGTAATAAAGTGATATGGGCATAAGAAATATCAGTAAACGGTTAGTTTTAATTTTTATCTGTATATTTTCAATATTGTTGATCGATAGCTGTACTGTACACCACAGATACAAAAGGATGTTAAAGAGAAGAAGAGCAGTAAATTCTCACAGATACCACAGCCCATACAGGAGAACATTAAACAGAGCTTCTATCCCTATTAATAAGAACTATATTATCAGGTACAAACACTAGTGTCATGTCAAATGTATGATGTGAGATGTATGATGTCATATGTTCACATATATATTGATAAATATCGGTAAATTTTTGTTGGTAAATAAAAAATGGCACTTTATATACAATCTTTAATTGTTTACATTCCCTTTGACTCATTACATTTACATTTGATTTTTGACATGCGTCATTTTACATCTGACATAACAATATTATCAGGATTTTAAATTTCCGGAATTAAATGGCTGCGTTATTATTGTTGATAGTTATTTCTGTATTTCTATAAAAGATTTTCCCAGATTGTTAATAATATCAGTGGCTGTTAAGGATTCATATCCTGTATTTTGTGACGCAATATCTCCTGCCAGCCCGTGTATATATACCGACATTATGCAAGTTTCTTTCGGAGAATATCCCTGTGCAAGTATTCCAAGCATAATACCTGTCAGTACGTCTCCGCTGCCTGCTGTTGCCATTCCCGGGTTTCCTGTATTGTTGAAATAACAGGTTCCGTCAGGGCATGTTATGGACGTATGGGCGCCTTTAAGAACCACAAATACATTGTGTTTTTTTGAAAACTCCCGCTGCAGTTTATTTTTTTCAAAATGGTTTACAGACATGCCTGCAATCCTTTCAAATTCTTTTGGATGCGGGGTGAGAATGCTGTTATCTGGCATATATTCAAGCATTTCCCTGTGTTCACCCAGTATGTTTATCGCATCTGCATCAAATACCATTGGTACCCGGGTGTTCTGCATAAGCGACCTGAGAGCCTTTTTTGTTAACCTGTCTGTCCCTATTCCGGGCCCTGCTGCGATGGCATTATAAGTGTCAATATTATTTATTTGTTCCGAGAACATCTCGTTATGTGTGTCGGTAATGACCATTGCTTCAGGAACAGCAGTTTGCAAAATGTTATAGGCACATTTAGGAATATGTACTGTCAGTAATCCTGCGCCGCTTCTTAAACATGCTCTTGCTGATAATATTGCGGCTCCTATTTTTCCATAGCTCCCGGAAACCAGCAAAGCATGGCCGAAATTGCCTTTATGAGAGAATTTACCCCTTTTTCTGTAAATATTTTTAATGATGGATTTATCGATAAGGTAATTGCTGGTTTCGACTTTATTAATAAAGTCTGCATGCAGCCCGACAGGTATGATTTCCCATCTGCCAACAAATTTTCCGTTTTCAGCAAACATCATTGAATATTTAGGAAATTCAAGGCTGAGTGTATAATCTGCATTGACAATACTTTTGCACTTATTTACACAGCTTTCATCGCTGAAGAGTCCGGAAGGGGAGTCAATAGAAATAACAGTTGCCCCGGAATTGTTTATGTGTTCAATTATTTCAGCAACAAAACCGTCTATGGGTTTTGACAAACCCGAACCAAAAACAGCATCAATAATAATGTCATTTTCTGAAACATGAGATAAATCTTCTTTTTTATTGATATCAAAGATTTTAACATCAGGGGTTTCTTTAAGGCGGCAATAATTGATGTTGAAATCTTCCGAACATTTGTCCGAATACCTTATTATACAGACTTCAACATTGAATTTATCTTTTACCAGTAAACATGCGATCACCAGTCCGTCGCCTCCGTTATTACCCAAGCCGCAGTATTAATGATTTTTTTATCCCTGTTAAAATTTCCGGCTATCCATTTATAGCAGTTGGTGCCTGCTCTTTCCATTAAATCTGTTGACCTGATGGGTTCTTTATTGATTGTGTATATGTCAGCCTCTTTGATTTGGGGTATAGATAATATTTTCATATATTTAAGTTATTATTAATGCAAATTTAGCGATATTATTCAAAGAATGAAGTTAATTGTTATATGTTATTCGTTAATTGTTGTAAAGGTTTCTGTTTTTTGAAAACGAATAACGAATAACAGTTAACGTATAACTTTTAGATCACAATAAATTACACATTGAAATTTGAATTTTTTATTACTTTATGGACAGACATTAAATAATTATGATTTTGTTCTGTAAAATTTAATTTGTTTCTTTGTGTTTGTATAAATTTTATGACTGGGGGGAGATGAAAAAAAAAGGTAAGAAACTTTCGTTTGTCGGAAAGCTGGGCCTGATAGTCAATTACATTTTTGCTGTAGCTTTGCTGATATCGTATACTGCTTCATTTGTAAGCCCTAAGTTTTTTTCTGTAATTGCTTTCTTCGGACTGGCATATCCGTTTTTGCTGGCGGTAAACATATTATTTGTTTTATTGTGGCTTGTATTCAGGAGGAAGTATTTATTTATTTCCCTGATTGTTGTTATTGCCGGATATAATAATATGTTAAAAACATACAGGTTTAAAAGAGGCAATGAAACAGAAAATACAAAAGGGATGGTTAAGATACTTTCCTATAATGTTAAAAATTTCGACCTGTATAATTACAAAAAGAACTGGGCGCTTAATTTTGAAAACAGGGATAAAATATTCAGATATCTGAGTGATGAAGGGGCGGACATCATCTGTTTTCAGGAGTTTGTATATGATGTTACCCATGAGTTTAAAACCCTTGATACCATTGTTAAATTTCAAAAGGCAAAATATTCCCATTTTGAATATACCAAGAATTCCCGTAATAAGAATTACTTCGGCATTGCTACTTTCAGCGATTATCCCATAGTAAATAAAGGTAAAATTACTTTTGAAACCAATTCAAATAATATATGTATTACTCTGATATAAAAATAAATAATGATACTGTCAGGGTTTATAATCTCCATTTTGGCTCCATACATTTGGTTTATGAGGATTATAAACCATATGAAGATACAGGTAAAAGTACTATTGCAAAAAAGAATTATATAGAACTGGTTAAGCTTTTAAAAGATGCATTTGTGCGAAGAGCCGCACAGGCGGAAAAAGTCACTGAGCATATTTCTGATTGCCCTTACCCTTTCCTGATATGCGGGGATTTTAATGATATACCTTCTTCTTATGCATACTGCACTGTTGCAAGAGGTATTAAAGACGCTTTTATTGAAAGCGGAAAAGGTTTCGGAAATACATATATCGGCAGATTCCCTTCTTTCAGAATAGATTACATCCTTCACAGCAAAGGGGTTAAAACATATAATTTTGAGACGGTTCATGTTAAATATTCAGACCATTATCCGATAACCTGTTATTTTGAACTAAACTGATATTAATTAAAAATTGGAATTTAAATTAACGTCAAAATACAAGCCTACAGGCGACCAGCCTGAAGCTATAAGGCAGCTTGTTGAAGGAATTGAAAGAGGGGATGGGCATCAGGCTTTGCTGGGTGTTACAGGTTCGGGTAAAACATTCACCATAGCCAATGTCATTCAGAAAGTTCAGCGCCCAACTCTTGTTTTAAGCCATAACAAAACCCTTGCGGCACAGTTGTACGGCGAATTCAGGCAGTTCTTTCCGGAAAATGCCGTTGAATATTTTGTCTCATATTATGATTATTACCAGCCTGAAGCATATTTACCTGCAACCAACTTATATATCGAAAAGGACCTGTCTGTAAATGATGAGATTGAAAAGCTGAGGTTGAGTGCCACATCAGCATTGCTTTCGGGCAGGAGGGATGTTATTGTCGTTTCTTCCGTGTCGTGCATCTATGGAATAGGCAATCCCGATGATTTTAATAAAAATATCATACCTGTAAAAAAAGGCGATATCATTTCGAGAAATAAGTTTTTATATTCATTGATGGAGAGCCTTTATTCACGGACTGAAACAGATTTCAGCAGGGGGACTTTCCGTGTCAGGGGAGATACTGTTGATATTTTTCCTGCTTATGCTGATTTTGCTTACAGAGTTTTTTTCTGGGATGATGAGATAGAATCTATAGAAACTTTTGAGCCTGTCAATGGTTATAAATTGGAGGAACAGGACAGCATTATCATTTATCCTGCAAATATTTTTGTTACTTCCAAGGATAGTATAAAATCTGCTATTTATCAGATGCAAAAGGATCTTTTTAAGAGGGTGGATTATTTTAAAGAGAATGGCATGGAGGAAGAAGCAAAAAGGGTTTTGGACAGGGTTAATTATGATATTGAGATGATGAAAGAGCTGGGATATTGTTCAGGGATAGAGAATTATTCAAGGTATTTTGACGGCAGGGAGGCGGGTATGAGGCCTTTCTGCCTGCTTGACTATTTCCCTGATGACTACCTGATGGTTATTGACGAGAGCCATGTTACAATACCGCAGATAAACGGGATGTACGGCGGTGACCGTTCAAGGAAAGTAAATCTTGTCGATTACGGCTTCCGCCTGCCTGCTGCATTAGATAACAGGCCGTTGAAATTTGAGGAATTTGAAACGATGTTCAACCAGGTTATATATGTCAGTGCAACACCCGCAGACTATGAACTGCAGAAATGCGAAGGTGTTGTTGTGGAGCAGCTGATACGTCCTACGGGATTGCTTGACCCTGTCATCGAAGTCCGCCCGAGCCTGAATCAGATTGATGACCTGCTGGATGAAATACATAAAACCGTAAGTAATAGGGACAGAGTGCTTGTAACAACACTTACAAAGAGAATGGCTGAAGAACTGTCAAAGTATCTTCTCAACCTTGATGTAAGGTGTGCCTATATCCATTCAGATATTGACACTCTTGAAAGGGTCGAAATAATGCGTGATTTGCGCATGGGTAAATATGACGTGCTTGTTGGTGTTAACCTTTTGCGTGAGGGACTTGATTTGCCCGAAGTTTCTCTGGTGGCAATACTTGATGCGGACAAGGAGGGATTCCTGCGTTCTGAACGTTCGTTGACCCAGACAGCAGGCAGGGCAGCAAGGCATATTGACAGCAGGGTTATCATGTATGCCGATAAGATCACACATTCAATGCAGCGCACTATTGAGGAAACGAACAGAAGGCGTGAAAAACAGCTTAAATACAATGAAAAATATAAGATAACACCTCAGCAGATAGTAAAGTCAATAGAAGATATTATGGGACAAACTGCAATTATGGATGTTGAAAAAACAGATAAGCGTAAAGTTTACTTTGAAAAAGAATTTAATAACTTTGCAGCCGACCCTGTGATAGAATATATGGACAGGGATCAGTTGAAAAAAACAATAGTCAAAGTAAGAAAAGATATGGAAAATGCTGCAAAAGACTTGAATTTCATTGAAGCGGCAAGGCTAAGGGACGAAATGTATTTACTGCAGGAAAAACTTAATAAAAAAACATAAAATTTATGAGCAGAGGAAATATAGGATTAATATTGGGAGCAATAGCAGGCGGGTTGAATGCTATTATAATGTTAATGAATCAGGTTAAGCCTGATGTCGTTATTTCAGTGTCTGTTTTGTGGGTTGTTATCGGATATTTTATTGCAAGTACCAAGTTGAGTATAAAAGGCGCCCTCAAAGGTTTAATAATTTCCATTGTTCTGTTTATCCCCTTGTCTGTTCCTATATACTGGCATTATAGTAATACAGACATAATTGTTCCTGTTTTTGTTTCTAATATAGTTGTAGGTCCAATTATTGCGGTTATTATTAAAAAAATAAAAAAGGAACGCCACTAATGTTATGTCAGATGTAAAATGTCGCATGTCGAATGTAGGTAATACATAAACCCTGACATTTGACATAAAATGTTAAACATTTAACACTTGACATAATACTAAAATTTATAAGAGAACCCTACACTCAGTAATTCCTTGAATTGTATCCTTTTTCCGGTTCCCACTTTGATTTTGGTATCATTGACATATTTGTATACCGGAACATCAACGTCATCATCATATATTAAATGTGCGGAAATATTGGTGGTTATGTATTTGTTAACTTTCATCGCAAGGATGAGCTCACAGTCAACATCTATATTCTTGGGATTTTTAAGGTAATTGGTGAAAAGGTTTAACTTCGTATTCAGCAGTATTTCCTTGGTTATATCCAGTTTGTAATCCGCTTTTAAGTAGGCACCGAATTCTTTTCTTGTTTTCTGATTTGCTTCAATACCGTATTTCGTCTGTTCTATTCTTGCAGTGTCGCTGACAATTGTATATTTGGAAGTCAGTAACGACATCAATACTGATAATTTGTCATGTGGTTTAAAATCCATTCCCAGTGAAAATAAAATGTATGCAGGAGCCATAAAATCTGAAATAGGTACGGAATCATTAGGATATTCAAACCCTTTGTCAAACTGGCTCTTAAAACTTGCCATAAAGCTGTAATACCAGTATTTAAAAGCATAAAAACCATATTTGGAGCTTATATCTATAAGGTCTTCGTTTTTTCTTAATTCTAATCTTTCAAGTTTCATAATGCCATACTTGAATACAAATAAGTTATCCCAGTTGGATTTGTTTCTGGAATAGTTTGCAAATAAGTTTAGATCTGACATGGTGGATATTGAACTTTCCCCGCCGTTGACCCATCCTGATAAGTAACCCTGTGCAAAACTTAAGTTTCCCACACCGCCTATTTTCCATGGTTTTATTGTGTCGCTTTTTGCCGTGTCGGTAGCGGCTTCTGATATGCCGGTTATATTGGAATACAATTGAGAGTTATTAAAACAAAGGAGTGAAAAAGAGATTAAAAATATTGTTATTAATTTAGGCATTTATTTTGAGAATTTTAATTTAGAAGTTAAATTTACACAATTATTTAAAAACCCGATAAATTGAAAGTAACTTTTTTAGGGACAGGTACTTCCCAGGGCATTCCTGTAATTGCATGTGACTGCAAAGTTTGCCGTTCTGAAAATGCCATGGATAAGCGTTTGCGCTCTTCTGTACTGATAGAAGTTGATGGTAATACCTTTGTCATAGATGCCGGCCCTGACTTCCGTTACCAGATGCTGAGAGAGGATGTGAAAAAGATAGATGCCATTCTCATTACACATGGGCACAAAGACCATACAGGGGGGCTTGATGATGTGAGGGCTTTTAATTATTTCCTCAGGAAACCTATAGATGTTTACCTGGGGGATAATGCTTTGCAGCCTGTTAACAGGGAATTTTGTTATGCTTTTGATGAAAAAAAATACCCCGGTGTGCCTGAAATAAACCTGCACGTTATTGAAAATAATCCTTTTGAGATCAATAATATTAAGATAATTCCCATAGAAGCCATGCATTATAAACTTCCTGTCTTTGGTTACAGGATAGGGAATTTTACATACCTCACCGACATCAACTTTATTTCAGATGAGGAAAAAGAAAAGATAAAAGGTTCTGAGGTTGTTGTTGTTAATGCGTTGCGCAAAAGGAAACATGTTTCTCATTTTTCCCTTAACGAAGCGGTGGAACTGCTTGCTGAGATAAATCCGCAGAAAGCATATATTACACATATCAGCCATATGATGGGACTGCATGATGAAGTGGAAAAAGAACTGCCCGGTTTTATCAGGCTGGCGTATGACGGATTGAAGATTGAGGTAGATTGATTTACCCTGATTAATTCATAGAGTGCATATGTTTTGATGCACCTTGGTGAAACTTAGTGCCTTTGTGTCTTGGTGGCGAAATTTTTCTTGCCACTAAGGCTCTAAGACACAAAGAAATCACTAAGTTTGTGAATTAATCAGATTAAGTATTGGAAAATTGAGTATTAAAAATCAAAATGTAAGAATGAAATATATAATAATAGGTCTTTTATTAATAATAAAATTTTCTTATTCTCAAACGGTTTCTTTTGACCAGCTTGAGCAAAGGGATAGTTTAATATTCCTTAAAGGTGATGACAAGCCTTTTTCAGGTAAATGTTTATCCAGGCACAGTAACGGACAGACAGCGGCAGAAAGGGAATACCTGAACGGCAAAGCTGACGGCATTGAAATTACATGGACAAGTGACGGAAAGAAATATTCCGAATCAACTTTCAGGCAGGGTAAATATGAAGGGAAAGTGATATATTATTATAAAAACGGCAATAAGAAAAGTGAGGAATTATATAAGAACGATTATAAAAACGGGTTGAGCACTTACTGGCATGAAAACGGCAGTAAAGAAAGCGAAGGCAATTATATTGACTGCTACAAAAACGGAAAGTGGACATACTGGGACGAGAATGGAAATGTCACTAAAGAAGAAACTTATAATAAAGGAGAAAAACTGGTTAAATGATGCTGTTTATTTTGTATAGTAAACAACCAATTTAGGCCTTAATGCAGCTGTAGAATTATCGCTTGAAGCCAAAACTGTCCTTCTGGTAACTTCTTCAGTCTGAAGTTTTATCATAAAACCATGACCGTTTGTTGGGTCTGAAAGCATGTCCCTGACCAGTAAAGTAACATTTATATTTTCAAAATCCTCAGTTCCTGTTAATTCACTGAAAATATAAATGTTACTTTACTGGTCAACCACAAACCAAACACACCCAACACA
>CAZSJF010000010.1:0-4995 GCA_964606705.1 uncultured Bacteroidales bacterium | reverse complement strand
TTCACTGAAAACACTTACCTGGTTAGCCTGTGTTGAGGTTGGTTGTGTGTTCCATGTTACTGTACTTTCAACCCATTCACTGGTAATTCTCTGAATAAACATATCATTATCTCCGACATGTTCAAATCCATAATCAGGATTAAAATATAAATAAAGTTTTGCGCTATCGATACATGCTCCGGAAGGAATGCCGGAAAGATCAAATTCTATTAAACTTCTGCAGATGTTCAAATCTCCACCCTGGGTTTGCGCCAATATAGTCATATATGTAGCACTTCCATAATTTGTATTGGGAACAATATAACCTACAGTTGCATCTTTAACATTAGCAGAATCGGGTTGGATAGTCAGAGTATAATGCAGAGAACTATTATCAGAGCAATCACATTCGTCATCGTCTTCCTTATCTTTTTTACATGAAGTTAATGCAGTTAGTGAAAATGCAATTAATGCTACAAAAAACAGGTTTAAAAAGTTTTTCATGATTATTAGAATTTATGGTTGGTTAATATTAATCAATAGGCGCCTTTAAAAGCTTATGTTTTAGTACAGTGTCAAAACAAAATTATAATAATATTTTTTATAAACAAAATTTATTTATTTTTAATAAAAGAGATGCCGATGCCTGCGCCCGGGTACCAATGGTTTATCGGGACCTCATTAAAAAACAGGAAATCCCTGTTGGTTTCATCTGAAAAAACAGCAAGCTTGTCAGTACAATGGGCGTTGTCTCCCAGTATAACAGTTTTATCAGTAATTAAATTTTTTATAGTAAGATATTCCTTATATTCATATTCAGCAGAATGGTCGCTGTCATTAATGAACAGATCAATATTTTTTGTAAACTGCAATAAAGTTTTTATGGAATCTCCGTATAATATCTCACCGGCTTCTTTGTACTTGCCGCACAATAAATATCCGGCAGCGGGATTGATGTCGGTTCCGTAATATCTGCCTTCAAAACCTTCGGCTTTGTTCTTTAAAAGGGCAGCACACAATAAAACTGAACCTAACCCTTTGTCAACACCTGTTTCTACAATTATTTCTGGTTTTAATGCCCTGACAAATGCATACCAGCCTATCCTTCTGCCGAACCGTATTTCCGGATCCGCATATTTTTTTAAAGGAGAGTTTTTATAAGATTCAATAATGCTGTTCTTTAAAACCGTATCATTTTCTGCTTCATTTATGTAACTTAAAATTAACGGATAATCAACACCTGTAACAACAGAAATTGTTTTTGCCAGGTAATGGATGTTTACGGGGCTTAAATTATATGTGTAGTTTGTGTCCTCTTTTGAGGTAATTCCCCATTTTAGTATTTGCCGGTACCTGTAGTTAAAATATTTGCTGGCATTATAAATTCTTCGTATAAAATTTATTATCCATATACTTTTAAAAAACCTTAATATCTTTCTCATTTGTTATATGTTATTAATGGAGTTTTCTGAATGCAAATATATTCGTTAACAGGTTAATATCTGATTGTTCCGAATAGTTTTTATTTATAAACGGAAGTGGTTTATTATTGCCTGATTTGAGGATATATGTGAAGTCGTTTGAACTTAATATGTTCAATATTTTGCCTAATTCCTGCTTCCTGTTATTAAATGAATGATATTCTATGAAAATATTGTCAACATTTGACAGGTTGTTCTTACAGTCTTCAAGTACCATATCTTCTGCACCTTCGATATCTATTTTAAGAAAGTCAATATGTGATTCCTTTTCCAGCAGTTCCTTTAATCTTACGGATTCAACTTTTAATTTTCTGGTATCTCCGTAAACAGATGCGGCATCCGCTCCTTCAATGCTTATTTCTATCCCATTATTATCAATCCATACTGCTTTGCTGTTTACCTCTGCGTTGCTTATGTTGTTGTCCTGCAGGTTTGATCTTAATATTCCTGCTATGTGCGGGTCCGCTTCAAATGCTTTAATTTTTGCATCCGGGTATAGTTTTGAAAAGTAAAGGCAGCTGGTGCCTACATTCGAACCGCAGTCGTATATTACAGGTATGGGATTTTTTGTATAGAATTTGTAGTTTCCGTCTGCAAAAATTTCTTTGAACTGCCAGATGAAAGAAAGCGTATCGGGAACGGTAAATCTGTAATTAAGAAACCGCACTTTCTTCTCTGTATATCTTTCGATGTTTCCATACTTAAATGCGAGTTTCAGGAATTGCCTCTGGTTCTTATCTTTGAGATAATGATATATCTCTTTGAAAATTAATTTTAAGAATAATGTCATAATAATTAAATATTATACAGTGTAACTTATTTTATATTTGTCATTTGTAACATAATTAAAAGCCTTTACATAGCCGTTGATGATAGTATGAATATTAATTTTTTCTTTTATTGTTTTTTCAGAATTTTCACCCATTGTTTCTATCAGTTTATAATTTGAAAACAAATAGTCAATTTTTTCAAACAGGCTGTCTTCATTACCGTTTTCAAAAAACATTCCGTTATATCCTTCTTTTACAAGCATTTTTTCCGTTCCGTCACAAACGGAGCATATAACCGGTTTGCCGAAACTCATGGCTTCATTGATTGAAAGTCCGCCCATACCTGCAATAACGTAAATAGAAGACGACATAAAGTATCTGCCAAGTAGTATGGTATCATAAACGCCGCCTATGAATTTAATATTATTTTCAAAACCTGTTTTTTGAGCAAGTGTTTTTAATTCCTGTTCTTCAGGGCCGGTGCCGATTATGATAAGTTCTGAATCTTTATATTTTTTGCTGATTTTTGCAAATACTTTGATTAATAAATCAACCTTTTTCCATTTAACTAGCCTTCCTACATGTATTATGCGGTATTTATTATATGGCAGCAGGGGTGGCATTCCTGATATTTGTTTTTTTACAGAAAACAAAGCGTCTGTGTCGGGAGAATTATAGGTTATGAATATTTTTTCTTTTTTAACACCATAGCTGCCAAGAATGTCTAATGCCTCTTCTATATAATTAATGTTGGCATTAACCATGTTATAAAAATATTTTCTTATTAAGGTAAGAACTTTGATTTCAATATATGAAGTAAAACCATTGTAACTTTTAGTTTGCATGTCTTCATCCAGAAATTTACCGCTGCGGTAAAAATTAACTGCTTCATTGTATTTGGGCACCATGAAAGGGATATCTTTATATGCTAGTTTAATTTTCCTTAATCGGCAATAGAGCAATAAATGAGGGTAGAAGACAAATCCGAGTATATAAGGCCATAAGGTGACAATGATATCAGGTTTTTCTTCAGACAGTATAGTTTTCAGCCCTTTTAAAAATGGTTTTTTGTAATATGTTGTGTATTCCTCGGTGTAATATACCTTAAAATTAATATTTGTATTATCCAGTTTAACTCCTTTGCCCAGCGTTGCCCCTTTATCTTTAGGAACCACTACAACTATTTCCAGTGAATTTATGCTGTTCAGTTTGTTTAAAACGGAAATGTAATAATGAGGCAGTCCGTAAAAAGTGAATAAAACTTTCATCTTGTCAAATATTGAAACAATTGTCTTTTCTGTAAAATATTGATGTTGTATTCTGATCAGCAATGATTGGCAAAATGCCGATGAAATCTATTCTCTTAAAGTTTGTTGACAGCAATATATCAATAGCTTCTTTGTATTCTGGCACCTGGGTATTGTCAAAGATGATTATCCCGTCGGGAGTAAGGGAGTTTATGCAGTTTTTTACGCAGTTATTTCTGTCTCTGCCGTCAATTACTATGATATGATATTTTTTACCATCTGCTGATATTTCTCTGGAGTATTCTCCGCCATATTCCAGATGTTTAAATACTATTTCTGTATTATTGTGGCATTTTTTCGAGATATATTCAGCCCACTTTTCATCATGGTCCACAGATCTTATGCTTCTGACCCTGTCGGCATACCATAAAGTAGAATTTCCTGAGCCATATTCGAAAACATCGAATTCTTTTTTTAATCGTACCTCGATAAATCTGATAGAGGAATATGTGTACCATGGGATAGGATTTCCGTTTTTATCAACGGATTGCTTGGTGTTAAAACTCCTGAACCAACCGTCTTCTGACAATGCACTTTTCAGCATCAGCTGAACACACCCGCCTATATTGATGAATCTTAAAAAAGCCCAGATTATTTTTTTCACTTTATTATTAATGGTTTTCTGTTAGTTTATGTCTTGTTTTAAAGAAATCTTTTTCAAGGTAGAATATTGTATTTATGGTCTTTGCATACAATATATAGTTTTGGCTTAGCATATATTTTGTCATCTCATGGTCAATAATTCCCTGCAGATTACTGCTTATGATTTCTGCAAGGACTACTTTAGGCCTGTATTTATTCCAGTTGTTTGATTTTAAAACATCCATATCCCTTCCTTCAACATCAATATTTATAAAATCAATTTCACGGTTTCTCAGGTGTATATCCAAAGCCTTTTCCAGCGGCATTGTTGCAATATTCTGTTTCCCTTTGAAAGGGACATTGTTTTTTATTCTTTCCTGATATAATTCATGAGAAAATGTATTATACGGAGGGTCTTCAAACATATAATAATCAAACGTGCCTTCCTTTTCCGAAATGCCTATGGAAACATTGATATCTCTTTTTCTGAATCTGTTAAAAGTTTTTATCAGTTCCGGGTTCGGCTCTATGTTTATCCCGTTCCATCCTTTTTTGTAGAACAACAGGGTGTTTGAAACTCTTTTTGGATGGTATGCACCCACATCAACATAAAAACCGTTTTTTTTGTTTGCAAATATTCTGTTAAGAATCAGGTCTTCACCGTCAAATGAATACGATTTTACATAATCTGCAAAAAAATCAATTCTGATTTTCAGCAGAGTATTATATAATGAAGCGGGAAGTCTATTTTTCCAGTATCCCATAATAATTAAGTTGTATTTCCTGATAAATATCGGGTAAAATTAATTAAAAAATAATTATTATAATAGAATCTGTTATTTTCTTTTGAAAATTTAATGAGGAATATATTAGTAA
>CAZSJF010000009.1:0-19980 GCA_964606705.1 uncultured Bacteroidales bacterium | reverse complement strand
CCATCCTTTCCATTTGCCTGTATCGTTGAGGGAATGATTATGCCATAATGTGATTAGTAATCCGTTTACAGCTTTCACCTCATCTATTAAGGGTTCAATATATGAAAGTGCTTTTTCAGGTTCGATGTCCATGTAATCAGACAAAGTACCTTCCATTACTGCAAAAGAAAATATTTTCAGACAGGTTTCCGTATCCATGTCCAGGTCATAAAAATAAAAAGGACTGCACGTGCTTGCTCTAAACCCAATTTCAGAAGCATATCCCATGGAATAATCTTCTTTGATATCGGCATTAATAAGATTACGATAAGTAGCAGGGATAGCCAGTTTGAGAAAATGCTGGCGGCTTTTTGTAATATCTTTATTTAATACTTTCGATAGATTATGGATTTCTGTTTTCAATTTATTGGGATTGATATTTGAACCGTAAGATGAATGAATACCTATATCGGCATAATCACTTATAGATTTTACAAGCGACTGGAAATGCCTGTTATGGGGGCTGATGTTCTTATCAAACTGCCCGTAATCAGAGAACAATATGAAATATAAAAAGTTCAGGTTGTACTTTTCCTGCAGGTCAAACTGTGTCTGGTAAGTATCAAAAGGATCTTTCTGATAGCCGAGCAGGACCCTGGTTCTTTCCATGACCTGTTTGAAATCAAATTTTATGAATGAATTGAGATATCCTGCTATTGTCCTTATGTATCCTTTATGTCTGTATGAATATGCGAGATCTATGTCTATAGTAGGTATGCACCTGAATTGTTTCTGAGGAATTATATAATCCGGATGATGTTTTCTGATAATGTTTGCTATTTTGTTTGCCCATATGTCCACAAGCGGCTTCCTGAGAAAATTGTTTTTGAAAGCAATGCTTTCCCTGGGGTCAAACCTGCCGAACCTGTCTTCTATATACGGAAGGTATTCCTCGTATCTGCTGAGCAAGTAAAAGCTTGCGGCAAAAGGATCAAAAGGCATGACAGATTTACGGCTGTATGCAGGAAAAAATGCTTTATTACCTTCAAATTCAATAAAAAATATATTCTGCTCTCTTATACCCGTTTCCAGCAAAAGATGATGCTGAAAGAAAAATATTTCTTTATCTACCGGTGCAGAGGAATAACTTATCCTGACTTCACCTGAATTTTTAAACTCATCAATATCAGAAGTGATGTCAAAGTCAATGCCTATGATATCCTTAAAAATCGTTTTAAAAATATATTTTATCCTCTTGGTTATTTTAGGTGTGTATATCAGTATCATAATTGCAAATATTATTTATCCTAAATAAATAGCTCCTCCTGTATTATCTTTTTCTGCTCCTGTAACTGATTTAAGGCAGTTCCTTTTCCCTTCATGCCTTAACGCTCCCAGCAAAGCAAAAATAAGCGCTTCCTTATATTTTATTGTGTTGTCATCAGGGATTATTACCCGGTGATTGATCTTATTTATAATGCGGCTGATCAGAAAATCATTGTAAGCACCACCGCCTGTAATAAGTATTTTTTTATTTTCTGTATCGTTTGTGGCCAGTTGTATCTGTGTGGCAATATGCTCATAAACAGTCCTTAATTTGTCATATACGGAAATTTTATACTTGTTTACAACAGGAGTAATGAATAACTCAACCCATTCCCTTCCTAATGATTTCGGTGCTTTCTTTTTATAGTATGGAATGCCATTCAGTTCTGCAAGCATTTTCTGATCGATTTTTCCTTTTTCTGCAAACTTCCCTTTATTGTCATATTCCCTGCCCAGTATTTCTGCAAGTTTGTTTATGATGATATTTGCAGGGCATATGTCAAATGCAATGCGTGTTCGGTTTTTATCGTATGAAATATTAGCAAAGCCTCCTATGTTAAGGCAGTAATGATATTCTGAAAACAGCAGTTTGTCGCCTATGGGGACCAGCGGTGCACCTTGTCCTCCGAGAGCTATGTCAAGCGAGCGGAAATCATTTATTACCATACAGCCTGCATTTGCAGCAATTGCAGAGCCGTCCCCTATCTGGAAAGTCATTTTATTTTGAGGCTGATGAAAAACAGTATGCCCGTGAGAAGATATGAAATCTATATCCAGATTATTTTCCGTAATGAATTTCCTGGCCAGTTTTCCGAGAAAATGTCCGTATTCAACATGAGTTTTAACAAATTCCAAAGCACTTCCGGAACTTATGCCGGATATTTTTTCTTTCCATTTATTCGGGTAAGGTATTGTTACGGCAGCAGGAATCTCATAAGTCCAGTTGAGGCCTTTATGTTTCAGGATACAATAAGCAATATCAACGCCATCCAGAGAGGAGCCGGACATTATACCGATAACCTTATAAGTATTCATGTTGGATTAAAATATCCTTAAATATTTTCCCGAGTATTGTTTTTTTAATAATTTAGCCTGATTAATTCACAAACTTAGTGATTTCTTTGTGTCTTAGAGCCTTAGTGGCAAGAAAAATTTTCGCCACCAACCTGCCCGCCATCAATTTGGGGCTAACTGGCAGGCGGGGACACAAAGGCACTAAGTTTCACCAAGATAAAGGTACTTTATGAATTAATCAGGTTAGCAAAAATACGTTTATTTTATTAACTGATGAGCAGGTTATTTTATTATTTATTGACATTAATATTGTTTGTTTCCTTCGGTATTCTACATGCCCAGAATGATATTACCCCCAACGGATATAATGTCTTTTATTATCAAAACGGCCAGAAATCCAGTGAAGGGGTGATGAAAGACGGACTGCCTGACGGATACTGGAAAACTTATTATGAGAACGGTACCCTTAAATCCGAAGGCAACAGGGTTAATTTCAAACTTGACAGTATCTGGAAATTTTATACTGACAAGGGAAATCTGATTCTGGGAATGAACTATAAGGAAGACAAGAAGAATGGACTGAAAAAGACATATACAGAAGAAGGGCTGATAGAAGAAACTTATATTGATGATATTAAACAGGGTCCCGTAACATATTATTACCCTAACGGCAGCATTCATAAAACACTGGAATATGTTGATGGCAAAGAGCACGGCCTTTGCAAGGAATATTCTTCAGACAGTTTGATCATTACACTTATAAGATATAACAAAGGTGTTATGATAAGCAGGGAGGATATCAACAGGAAAGATAAGAACGGGCTAAAGCAGGGTAAATGGGTATTCTTTTACAAAAGCGGGGAAATACAGCTGGAAGTAACATATACTAATGATAAAATGAACGGATACCTTAAAGAATATTCAAAAGAAGGGGAACTGATAAGGCTTGAAAAATATGAAGACGGTGTTTTGCTTAAAGATGTTGAGGAACTGACAAAGCTGGAGATAAGGACTGACTATTATCCTAATGGCAGCCTGAAAACTGTTGCCGGCTTTAAAGATAATGTCCCTGAAGGATTAAGAAAAGAGTATTCCCCCGAAGGAAAAATTATTAATTCCAAAATTTATAAAGACGGGGTTATCACCGGAAATGGCATAACTGACGATAAAGGATTAAAGCAGTGCCCATGGAAAGAATATTACACCAGCGGAGAACTCAAGGCAGAGGGCGAATACAGAAACAGCGAAAAAACTGGAACATGGAAATATTATTATAAAAGCGGCAAACTGGAACAGGAGGGTTATTATAATAAAAACTTTAAAGCTGAAGGCACATGGAAATGGTATTATGAATCGGGAATTACCCGCAGGGAAGAGGAATATGCTGACGGCTGCAGGGATGGGTTTATGAAAGAATATTCCGACAGCGGAAAAATAATACAGGAAGGTAATTTTGTTGAAGGAGAGGAAGACGGACCGTGGATATACGATATAGGTGACTGCAGGGAAGAAGGCAGCTACAGACAAGGCAAGATGGATGGTGTTTGGAACCATTACTACGACAACGGCAACCTGAGTTTTACCGGCGGATATATAGACGGCGTACCTGACGGGAAACACACGTATTACTGGGATAACGGCATTATAAGAAATGAAGGGATTTATAAAATGGGGGTAAAAGAAGGGGAATGGATGATGTACAATTATGATGGCTCGGTTTTCCTGACCATCTTCTATAAAAACGGTATTGAAATAAAATATAACGGCATCCCGATAAAGCCGCCCTTTGAAGAAACGGAAGATAAAACAAAATTATAAAATCAATGAACAACAATTCTGCAGAAACAGAAAGCAGGCTGAAGGAACTTGAAAATATAAAGAACAGTTATAATTACATTATAAACAATTCAAGTAATGCAATTATTATTCTTCAGAATGAAAAAGTTGTTTTTGCCAATAAAAAAGCATCAGATGCTTCAGGATATAGTATAGAAGACTTAAAAACAGGTCCGTTTATTGACATGATATATCATGAGGATAAAAATTTTGTGATGCAGAATTACATAAACAGGCTGCAAGATAAGGAAGCACCTGTTAATTATACTATAAGACTAACTCATAAAAAAGGGTATTTGATCTGGGTTGAAGTAGATTCTCTTTTGTTCTCATGGAATGGGAGACCTGCTATCTTATGCTTTATAACAGATATTACTGAAAAGAAAAAAATAGAATTTGAAATAGAACAACAGAACAAAAAGATTCTTTTATTTAATAAATTGAATGATGCTGTCAATAAGGGATTCAGTTTAAAGGATGTGGTAGGTGTTTTTTCTAAAGGAACAGAAGAAATTTTTCCGAGTATTTATGTAAGCCTTCACCTTGTTGATGAAAAGAAAAAAAGGCTTTATATGTATGAATATTTACAGCCGGATACCAAGAAAAACATAGAACATATCGCAGGAACAGCTATTCCTGAAATAGAAACTATTATTGAAAAAAAAGGATTATTAGATGAAATTATTAAAGAGAGAGAAATAAAAATATTGGATACCTCTGATAAAATAATACAATTACTGAAAGAATTTGCATTAAACAATGTTGCATTAAAAAATTCCGGAAAAAAAAACAGTAATCTGTTTTTTAACCATATTTCTGACGTTTATAATTTCATAAATATTATCACCCTGGTTAATATACCTCTGATTGCTGATAACAAATGTATCGGATTATTATTGATTTCTTCCAGAGAAATACTTCCAAAGGAAAAAATATTTGAGATGGAATCTGTTTCCAAGCAGTTTACAGCCATTTTAAATCATAAATTGTCAGAAGAAAAATTAAAAGAAAGTGAAGAAAGGTATAAAAATCTGTTCGAAAGCAGCCCTGAAGCTATTTTTATTGCCGATATCGAAACCGGATTAATTTTCGATACTAATCCTGCTGCATTAAAATTACTAAAAAAACAAAAAAATGAGATTGTTGGTGTTCACCAGAAATTTATTCATCCACCGAGAATAAGAAAAAACATAAAAAAAACCTTTATTGAACATACTGAAGAGGTTAAAAAATATGGTAAAGGCAGAATGCATGAAAGTTTTGTTTATACATCCGACAAAAAAGAAATTCCTGTTGAAATAAACGTACAGAGGATAAATCTGAAGGGCAAGGACTATATACAAGGTGTATTCAGAGATATTTCCGAACGTAAAAAAGCAGAAAAAAGTCACAAGGAAAGTGAGGAAAATTTCAGAAAACTCATGAAAGAGCAGATAAGAGCCCAGCTGGCAGAAGAAAACAGTTTCAGATTAATGAAAGAGGTTTCAAGCAGAAAAAAGGCGGAAGAAGAATTAAAACACTCCTTAAAGGAAAAAGAGATTTTATTAAAAGAGGTCCATCACAGGGTTAAAAATAACCTTCAGATAATATTAAGTATTTTGAATTTACAGATAAGAAATATTTCAGGCAAAGACTTATACCAGACTTTTTTTGATTGCCGCGACAGAGTAAAATCCATTGCGCTGATTCATGATGATTTATATAAATCCAAAGATTTAAACTGTATTAATTTTGATTCATACGTTAAAAATATTACTGATAACCTGTTCAGAACATACGGTATCAAAAAAACAGGCAATATTCACAAAAAGTTCAGCATTGACAAAGTATTTTTCTCAATGGATATGGCCGTACCATGCGGATTGATAATTAACGAGCTGATATCTAACTCTTTAAAATACGCATTTGCAAATAAAAATAAAGGTATTATATTTGTAGGGTTAAAAAAGAAAAACAAAAAACACACTTTAACGATTAGTGATAACGGAAAAGGAATAGAAAAAACTGATTTATCAAAAACAAAGTCATTAGGATTGCAGATAGTTTATACTTTGGTTGAGCAATTAAACGGTAATATAAAACTGGACAATAAAAACGGAACAAAATATATTATTAATTTTTAAATGACCTATTATTTATGAATAAGATTAATGTTTTAATTGTTGAAGACGAAAACATTGTTGCAAAAGACATTAAAGAAACCTTGGAAAAGAAAGGCTATAATGTTTCAGGTATTGTTTCAACAGGGGAAAAAGCTATCAATAAGGCAGAGGAAAACCACCCTGACATTGTTTTAATGGATATTAAATTAAAGGGGAAAATGAGCGGCATTGACGCGGCAGGTGTTATTAAAGAAAAACTGGATATACCTATTATTTTTCTGACAGCATATGCCGATGACAGCACTGTGGAGAAAGTAAAAATTACTGAACCATACGGTTATATAATCAAGCCGTTCAAAGAACAGGATTTATATACAGCAGTAGAAATGGCTGTTTTTAAACATGAAAAGGATTCAAAAGTAAGAAAAGAGAAGGAATTCTATTGTTCAGTGGTCAATAATACCGATGTGAAAGACAGCATATTTGTCAGGGCAGATTTCAGGCTGAATAAAATTAATTTCAAAGATATTTTTTACGTAGAAGCCCTTAAAGATTATGTGGTCATTGCAACTAAAAATAATTCCTACACCACCCATTCCACAATGAAGGAAATGGTAAGAATTCTGCCTGCCAAGAATTTTATACGCATACACAGGTCTTATATAGTAAACAGCGACAAAATATTCTCCATCAAATATCCCGACCTTATCCTTGAGGATAACAAAGGAATAATCCCTATCGGCGGATTGTACCGTAAAGAATTATACGGAAAACTGAATCTGGTGTAAAAGTATTGCGGCGGCCACAGAAATCACCTAAGCACTGTTACATGCCCAAAATATTTATACTGGGTGCCTTTATTGTCCTTTATTAATATTACATATGCATAAACACCTTCTGTCGCAATTTTATTGCTGTTTTTAACCTTGCCTGTCCACGGCTTTCCGAGATCGTTTGTGTGAAATATTTTCTCACCCCACCTGTCATAAATATACATTTCAAAGTCACTGATATTTAATCCTACCGGTATAAAGACGTCATTTTTCCCATCGTTATTGGGCGTAAATGCCGAAGGTATATATATAGCATTGTTATCATTAATTACTAATTCATGGTATATGGAATCAATGCATCCGTATTCGTTTTCTGTAATAAGCCATACAGTATAAGTTCCCGAGGAAGAATATGTATGGGTTGGGTTCTGTAAATCTGAAGAGTATAAATCTCCGAATCTCCATAACCATGAGCATGAATCAGCACATAAGGAAATGTTTGTAAAAGAAATGACAGGATTATCAATACTTCCCGGATCAGGGTACATACTGAAACCTGCCTCAGGCTGAGGATAAGCTGTGATCATATTCTGATACGTGAACAAACCTGAACATCCGTTATCATCGGTTACTGTGAGGGTAACATCATAAGTTCCGTCAGCGGTATATGTATGTAAGGGATTTTGCTCTGCTGAGGTAGTTCCGTCACCGAAATCCCATAGCCAGTCTTGTATAGCGGAAGAGGTGTTGTCAGTAAAATTTACAGACAAGGGAACACATCCGCTTGTGTCGTCAGCGGAAAAACTCACAACCGGCAAAGGCACCACTTCCACAATGATTTCAGCAGTATCTGTACAAATGCTGTTAACCGCGGTTACTGTATAAGTTGCTGTTGCTGCCGGTGATACTATTATTGAATCTGTAGTTTCAGTAGTATTCCATATATAAGTTGTTCCGCCACCGGCTTTTAGAGTAACACTGTTTCCATCACAGACAGTAACAGTATCCTGGCCTGTATTAATTGAAGCTGTCGGAACAGAAACAACATTTACAACAACTTCATCTGTATCCGAGCAGCTGTTTATATCGGTGCATGTTACTGTATAAGTAGCAGATATATTCGGAGTCACAGTTATTGACTGGGTTGTTTCAGTGGTATTCCACAGATATGTATTTCCACCGCTGGCAGTTAATATGGCATCAGAACCACTACATATTGAAGTGTCAATTCCAGCATCAGCATCAGTCAAAGTATTAACAAACACTATCACTTCATCTGTTCCTGAACAGCCGTCTGTATTTGTTCCTGTTACTGTATAAGTGGCATCAGAAACAGGAGTTACGGTTATAGAACTGCTTGTCTGTAATGTATTCCAGATATATGTTCCTGATCCTCCTGCCCCGGTTGCTGTCAGAACAGAACTGAAACCTGAACAAACAGTATCATCGGTTCCTGCACTTACATTAAGTGATGTGCCGACATAAACAACAATATCATCCGTTTCACTACAACTGTTCGCATCTGTAACAGTTACGGAATAGGTCGCTGTTGCCACAGGGGAAACTGTTATAGAAGACGTTGTTTCTGTTGTATTCCACTGATAAGCCGGCCCTCCGTTTGCTGTTAATACAGTATCATTCCCCATACATATATAGATAGAATCTCCGATATTCGGATCTGGTATGGGATATACTGTTATATCTTTATATACAGTGTCCTTACAGCCGCTGCTGGCAGTAACAATAAGCCTTACATTATATGTGTTTGCATTTGAATAAAGACGGAAAGGATCCTGTGATGCAGATGCCCCTCCGTCGCCGAAATTCCATGCCCAGCCAGTTATAGTCCCTGATGAAACTGTTGACAGGTCATTAAAAAATACCGTATCATTGAGGCAGACATTATTTGCCGAAAAATCTGCAATCGGTTTTACTGAAGAAACATTGACAGGCACTGTTATTGTATCTGTACATCCGTCATCAGTTGTTATTATTAATCTGACATCGAAAGTCCCGTCTGAAGTAAAGTTATGTGTTGGATTTTTCAGAACTGAAGTATTGTTTACTCCTGAACCTGGATCATCAAAATTCCATAGCCAGTTAGTTATTATTCCATCAGATATATAAGATGTATCTGTAAAGGACATAGAAGTGCATGTACTGCTATTATATGTAAATCCTGCATTAAGAACTGTAGGCATTAAATTAGTGGAAAGAACCACCTGGCAACCGGTAGCAGATGTAAGTGTGCAGGTATATGCAACTAATGAATCTGAACTTGGTATCGTAACGCTTTGTGTGGTATCACCGCCAGGTGCCCATAAATATGAAAAACCTTCAGGAGCTGTCAATGTAATTGAATCTGCACCCGGACAATAGATAACATTTATCTGCAATTCCGAACAATAAGCATCAATATATGCATAGCCAAAATGAGCACCTTCTGTACAATCGGCAGTGGTAAATGAAATGGTAACATTCTGCCCTATATAAGGAGTTAAATCAACACCTACAGTAGTCCAGTCTTTATATTTTATATTACCGTTTGACTGAAATCCCGGTATAGTATCTGCAGCGAAAACGGAATAATAAGTACATGCAGAATCTCCGCTTAAAAGATTTCCGAGATCGTCTTTCAATTCCACAAGGAATCTCGGCTGCTTCCATATATCATGACTCGGGTTTTCAAGCACAACAGCATATTTGTATATAAACAATGTATTTGAAGAAGTTACATTTATAGTATATGTCATTCTTTCTGCTTCTGCACCATCATCGTCATTTCCAAGCCTGCAGGAAAACTGGCCTCCCGGGGCAACAAACGACACATTAAAATCGGTATTAGGATCCTTACCTGTTCCTGTAAATATTGTATGCCTCCCCCAAACTTCCCCTGTAGCCGTCATATAAATAACATTAAGGTCGCTGCTGTCTTTTACTTCACCGGTATAGCATGTCCAGTTGCTGAGTGTTGCCGTTTCAAAATCAGCATTGGGGCACGAACTCTGGGCTTTTACATCATAATTCAGACCGTACAGCAGAAGCACTACTAAAGATATAAGTCTTAAGTATTTGTTAAACAAGGTAATATTTATACAGATTTTTTTCATTTTACCCAAGTGAACATATATGGAATAACTCCTTATGTATGAACTTCTAATATACACATTTTTGTGCAAATTTAAAACTTTTTACAGAAAAAACTATTATATACTGAATGTACATCTGATGGTCTTTAATACTCTATTCTACCTGTCCCAGAATGACCACATAGTTCTTTCCATATTTTTTCGCACACTTAGGACAGGTGGTGTACCACATGAACATTTTTCTGATAACCGAATTTTTCGTTTTGGCGTAGCTTTCAAAATCTTTGCACCATTTTCCTGTATTTTGAAACGACCCTTCATAAACTTTGCTGATAAACCTGCCGCTTATTGTTGTATTTTCAGCATCAGAAATATCTTTGTCAACAGCAAGATATACATTCATATTCCATTTTGACGTATGTTCTGATAAACATATATAGTCAGGAATATTTGCTCCTGCATTCCTTACTTTTTCATCAAGTTTTCTCATTACTTTTCCGAAGTTCACCGGCATAAAGAAAAAAGTGCATACATTAGCTTTGATAAATTTTTTATCCTTCCATTCAAAAGTTTTTTCATCCCATGGTTTGGGATCAAATGGCGGACAACATTCAGTGTTTTGAGTTAGCTGAGAAGACATTTTTACCTCCATATTTTAAGTTATATTTTATATTTTTTCAATATTTTCGAAACTTCTGTACCCCATGGCTTATATGCATAACCGGTAAGATGAATTCCATCTGCTGAATATTCTTTTCTTAATCGTTTATTTTGCGACAGGCTGGCATTCAGATCAATATAATCTATACCGTTTTGCATGGCATAATCTTTTATGAGATTGTTTAAAGAATCAACACGCAAATTCATAATACTGTCATTTTGGGTGTAAATTGTTGATTGAAGCACAGGGATAATTTTATAAAATTTTAATGTATTTACTATAACCTGTATATTATGATAAGTTCTTGATATCGGAATGCCAACTCCTAAATCATTTATACCACCTTCAATAAAACAAATTTTCGGAGAATAGTCAATAACAGATTCTTTTATTATCCACACAAAATGGGATGTGGTATAGCCTGCAACTCCGCTGTTTATCACATCTGTTCTGTTTAAAAGAGCATTCCAGTTGCCTCTTGCTGTTATTGAATTCCCAAACATAACAATGTTAATTTTATTTTTGTCAGGAAGAAAATTTTTATCACAAAAAATGTTTTTCCGTTCTTCCGGTTTTGTGAAATACATAAAACATATAAATAAAACCAAAAGAATATTTATTATTATTGATACGATAAGTAACTTATTTTTCATAATAAAAATGCTTAATGATTATTTAAACCATTTTTAAAAAGCTTATTTCATTCTGTGTAAGGAACCTCCAATTGCCTCTCGGGAGATTTTTCTTGGTAAGGCCTGCAAGCATAACCCTGTCAAGCTGATAAATTTCATATCCGAGGCTTTCAAAGATGCGGCGGACGATGCGGTTCCTGCCGGAATGAATTTCAATTCCTATCTCCCTTCTATCGTTGCAGCCTTCTACGTATGAAATTTTGTCAACTTCAACCCTGCCGTCTTCAAGCATTATTCCGTCCGATATTTTTAAAATGTCATTTTTGGCAAGCGGTTTGTCAAGTCTTACATGATAGATTTTCTTTACCTTGTGTGAAGGGTGGGTAAGTTTTTTTGCCAGTTCGCCATCATTTGTAAACAGCAACAAGCCTGTTGTATTTCTGTCAAGCCTTCCCACAGGATACACTCTCTCTTTGCAGGCATTTCTGATGAGAAGCATTACCGTCTTCCTGTTTTCCGGGTCTTCCAGTGTTGTAATATATCCTTTAGGTTTGTTGAGAAGGATATAAACCGGTTTTTCCCCTTTTATTTTTCTTCCGTCATATTCTACAGTATCTTTCTGCGGGTCTATTTTAGTTCCCAGCCTGGTTACAGGCTTACCATTAACTTTAACAACGCCGGCCTGTATAACTTCGTCAGCATCTCTCCTGGAACATATGCCTGCATTGGCAATGTACTTATTCAGCCTTACAAGCCCGTCTTTTTTGCTTTCAGGTTCCCTTACGGAATCCGTTTTTCTGCGTTTAAAATATTTTTTCTCCATGTTTTTACATTGTTGCATAAAAAGCATCTTCGATATGGTTGATCCTGTGCCCTTCCGGACAAAATGTTATTGCAACTATATCGAAACGCACTTCATTGTTAATATTTTTCTGGTCAATATATGCCTGTGTGGCCCTGACAAGGAATTTCTGCTTTTTTTTAGTCACAGCAAATTCAGGTTCGCCGAAATAGTCGGTATTTCTGGCTTTTACTTCCACAATGATAAGAAAATTTTCGTATAAAGCAATAATATCTATCTCATCTTTGAGGAATCTCCAGTTGCAATTTATTATTTTATATCCTTTTTTTTCAAGATACTGCCTTGCAATATATTCACCTTTTTTGCCTAATTCATTGTGTTCAGCCATGGTTAAAAAAGTAATTCGGAATAATTATCATTTACATTCAGGCGGATTTCTCTTCCTAATATCAGTGTTCTGTTGTCATTTATATGTCCGGCAGGAAAGTTGAAACAAACAGGATAATTGTATTCTCTCACTGCTTCGGCAATAATTTCTTCGGCAGATTTACCAAAAGGGATTTCATTATCTTTCATCTCTGTCATCCCGCCTACAATCAGTCCTGCCAGCCTGCTCAGTTTGCCTGAACGTTTAAAATTCATGATCATCCTGTCAATATGATACAGATATTCATCAAGGTCTTCAATAAAAAGTATTTTACCGTCGGTATTTATATCAGATCTTGTTTCTGACATACTATACAGTATTGACAAATTGCCGCCTGTGAGAATTCCTTCTGCTTTGCCACTTCTGTTAAGAGAAAATTTTCCAGCTTTATATGAGATCTTTTTTCCAAAAAGGGCATCTCTCAATGATTCCAGTGATTCACTTGTGTTTCCGTTAAAATTAACAGGCATGGTGGCATGAAGTGTTTCTGTATTGAAATTAGCATGAATATGGGAATGCAGAACAGTTACATCGCTGTAGCCTATAATCCATTTGGGATTTTTACAGAAGCCGGTAAAATCTATTTCATCTACTATTCTTGATGTGCCGTAACCTCCGCGTGCGCATATAACTGCTTTAACAGAATTGTCATCAAGCATATTTTGCAAATCAGAAATTCTCTCTTCATCTGTTCCTGCAAACTGATTATATTCCTTAAACAGATTGTTTCCGGTAACAACATTCAATCCCCATTCTTTAAATTTATTTACAGCAGGTTGTATTTCCTTTTCTGAAATTTTTCGTGCCGTTGAAACAATGGCAATCTTATCATTGTTTTTTAAGTATGGAGGTGTTATCATTTTATTTTGCAAATAATTTGTTAACCTGATTAATTCACAAACTTAGTGATTTCTTTGTGTCTTAGAGCCTTAGTGGCAAGAAAAAATTTCGCCACGAACCTGTCCACCGTCAGACATAGGCCGACTTTGGCAGGCGGAAACACAAAAGCACCAAGATTCAGTATAGATTACTTCAGCAATGTCACATGCCCAAACTTTTTCTTTCTAACTGTACTATCTACACTCTTATAATATATCAGCCATGAGTAAACTCCTTCCTGACATAGCTTGCCTTCAAATTTACCATCCCAGCCTTTGTTTATATCTGTAGTACTATATATTTCCTGTCCCCATCTGTCAAATACATACATTTCAAAATCTGTAATATTTGTATATACAGGAATAAAGACATCATTTATTCCATCGCCGTTTGGCGTAAAGGTATTAGGGATAAATATTTCTGCCAACGGGCATTCGGTAATTATTATTGTATCCGACACTGTGCCACAGCCATTGCTCACATCTACCCAGTAATCCCCTGCAATTGTAACCGTATAGGTTTCTCCGCTATTTCCATCCTGCCACAAATATGTATATAATCCTGTTCCTGCATCCAGTATCATCTGTGCCCCCTGTTTGACACATGTGTCTGTTCCCAGATTAATATCTGATGGAGGAAAATCTAATGTTACTGTTACTTCATCTGTATCGGAACATCCGTTGCTGTCTGCACCTGTTACTGTATAGGTCACTGTATTCTGCGGAGATACTGTTATTGCATCTGTTGTTGTTCCTGTACTCCATTGGTATGTTGTGCCGCCAGTGGCTGTTAATACTGTCTGTCCGTCTTCACATATCGTCTGGTCCGTACCAGCATTTATTACGGGTATCGGATTAACTGTAACTACAACTTCATCTGTAACTGCACAAGCACCTGTGGCGTTGTATGTTTGCGTCACTGTATATGTTGATGTAACTATTGGGGTAACAGTTATTGTCTGTGTTGTTTCTGTGGTGCTCCATTTATAAAGCACCCCTCCTGTTGCTGTTAATACTGCCTGATCATTCTCACATATTGTCTGGTCTGTACCTGCATTTGCAGTAAGTGCCGGATTGACTATAACGACAACATCATCTGTATCTGTACAGCCTGTGGCGTTTGTTACTGTTACTGTATATGTAGATGTAACTGTTGGAGTAACAGTTATTGCCTGTGTTGTTTCTGTTGAATTCCATACATAAGACGTACCACCTGAAGCTGACAAGGCAGCATTATTACCTATACAAATGTTGACATTATTACCAGCACTGGCTGTAGGTATATCTATATTTAACTCTGCCAAATCGCTTGTATCTGTTCCACAGGAGTTGCTGGCCACACAATAATAATCTCCCTCATCATTAACAGTAACAGGATTAACAGTATAGAAACTATCAACAGCGCCTGAAATAATATTACCATTAAAGAACCACTGATAATTAATAATACTGTCTGAATTTGCCTGAATAAAAAAAGTAATACTGTCGCCTGAACAGGTTAACTGATCTTGTGGTTGCGTAGTTACTTCCAGTAAACAGCAAGGGCAGAATTTCATAATATAACTGTCATCAAACCCTCCCCATGAGGCATTATAAAAAGTTCCTCCACCGGGATCTAATAATCCATTACTACCTGTATTATACCATTCTCCGACAGCAAATATACACCCACCGGCATCCACTGCGAGGGAAGTACCAAAATCATTATCAAGTGTTCCGTTATAAGTACCCCATAATAATGCACCTGTTTTACTAAATTCCAAAATAAAAACATCTCCTGAGCCCGCATATGTTCCCTGAAAATAAGCATCTCCACCGGGATCTAAAACCGGAAAATTAGTTGAATAAGTCTGACATGATACATACAAATTATCATTCCCATCTATTACCATTTCATGTTCTTTATAGGAATCAAAATAATCATCCCCACTGCCACCATAATAAGTAGCCCATGTATTCATTCCGCTATTATTAAATTTAAGAACAAAACCATCAATACTTCCTGCATTTGTTCCCTGATAATAAGCACCTCCTCCGGCATCCAAAACAGGAATATCAGTTGAAGTTGTAACGCCTGCTATAAACACATTATCACTCCCATCTGTTGCTATGGAAGAACCACAATCATACCCACTGCCACCATAATAAGTAGACCAAAGCAGTGCATCATTATTATTGAATTTTAGAATAATAACATCATCACTTCCTGCATTTCCTACCTGATAATAAGCGCCTCCTCCGGCATCCAAAACAAGAATATCAGTTGAAGATGTAGAACCTGTAATAAACACATTACCATTTCCGTCCGTTGCTATGGAAGAACCACAATCATCCCCACTGCCGCCATAATAAGTAGACCAAAGCAGTGCATCATTATTATTGAATTTAATAATAAAAGCATCTCCACCAAATACTGGAGTTCCTCCATTAAATGTATTATCATAATAAGCACCACCACCAGGATCTGATACAGGTAAATTATTTGAATTGGTTTCACCTGTTATATATATATTGCCATTAACATCTATTGCTATGGAATTAACAATATCATCACTACTGCCACCACAGTAAGTAGACCATTTCCGCATACCGCTATTATCAAATTCTAATATAAAAATATCTTCTCCTCCTCCTGGTGCGCTCTGATAATAAGCTCCTCCACCGGGATCTAACACAGGAAAACTGACTGAACTTGTTCTGCCTGTAATAATTATATTATCTCCTGCATCTGTTGCAATGGCAGAACTTGCTTCATTTCCGTTTCCGCCATAATAAGTAGCCCAAAGCAGTACACCGTTATTATTGAATTTTAGAATACAAACATCCATATTTCCTGCATATACTCCCTGATAATAAGCACTTCCACCGGGATCTAATAAAGGAAAATTGGCTGAAGAAACATAACCGGTGATAAACAGATTACCATTTGCATCAACGACATCCGAACAAAATCCATCCAGTTGATTACCTCCATAATAGGTTCCCCATTCTAATTTTGGGTCAATAATAAGCGTTTCATTGGTATTATAATCTCCTATGTGTATGCCAACCTCATAAGAAAAACCCCTTTCTATATTTTTCTCTGTTTCCTTTACGGTGTATTGTGAGGAAATTTTATTATTCACGTTACCCTGATAACAAAGAAGTTTCCCTTCAGCTATTTCTCCTAATTCAGTTTTTATTTTAATGAGGCTGTTATCTATATTCAATTGACCACTGCCTTCATAGATAAGTTTTATCTTATCCGGATCAGCTCCCGGATGTACTATAAAATCATGTGTAAAACTATTGCCTCTTTCTGTTGATGAAGTATATAACACCCAATCTATGCCTGGATAAATTTCTTTAATTGTTATTTTTGTATAGGACTTCACATTGAATATTCCATCAGGACAGTGGCCTAAATAATAATTAACTTTCCCCTGTGTAACATCGCCTTCGGTAATAATGTTTTCTTTTCTTATATCTGCATCCTTTAAAATCATATCCACACGGTACCATTCACATTTTATGTTTTCTTCTCCCCCTCTTTCTGTTTCTTGTTCTTCCTTTTCTTCCAATCTGAAAAACTGATAAGTAATACCGTTTGTAGTTATCCAGATATTCAAATCAGGCACTTCTGCTTTATATAACACATAAGGCACAGGGTTTCCTTTTATGTCTGCCATCTGCCCCTTGTTTTCCTGAAAACTCAATGGCTTTTGCCGGCTCATCAACTGCTGTGCCTTTGAATTAAGCATAGGATCATGCTGCCTGTCACCTGATGCATATAATGGGGCCAGATATAATAAACAGATAATAAAAACAATTGTTCTCAGATAATAATGCCTGAAAATCTTATTTGAATAAGACATAAAAATAAATTCGAAATCAAAATGTAAAGTTATGCCAAGGATATCTTAAAACAAAATTTTTATTGCAGCAATGTCACATGCCCAAACTTTTTCTTTAAGACTGAACTATTTATGTCTTTATAATATACCAGCCACAGGTAAACTCCTTCGGCACAGAGTTCATTTTTATATCTGCCTTTCCACCCTGTATTTATATCCGTTGTATAAAAAACTTCCTGTCCCCATCTGTCGTATATATGCATTTCAAAGTCTGTAACTTCAGTATATAAAGGGATAAAGACATCATTTTTCCCATCCCCGTTCGGTGTAAAAATATTTGGCAAATATAAAGAAGACTCAAGGCAATCTGTTATTGTTATTGTATCCGACACTGTGCCACATCCATTGCTTACATCTACCCAGTAATCGCCTGCAACTGTAACCGTATATATTTGTCCGCCACTCCCATCCTGCCACGAATATGTATATAATCCCATACCTGCATCAAGTATCATCTGGCTGCCTTGTTTTATACATGTATCCGTCCCAAGGTTAACACCTGACGGAGATTTGTTAACAATTACTGTTAATTCATCACTATCAGAACACCCGTTGACATCCGTTCCGGTTACTGTATAGTTTGTTGTATTCTGTGGCGATACTGTTACAGATATTGTTGTCACCCCTGTATTCCATTGATATGCATCACATCCTGCGGCTGTCAGGGTTTCACTTTCTCCGTCACAGATTGTTTTATCTCCTCCTGCGTTTACAGTTGGAATCGGATTTACTATAACAACTACTTCATCCGTAACAGCACAAGTACCTGTGGCATTATAGGTTCCTGTTACTGTATAAGTTGACGTAACTGTCGGGGCAACAGTTATCGTTTGTGTTGTTTCTGTGGTATTCCATTCATAAAGGACACCTCCTGTGGCTGTTAATACCGCCAGTTCATTTTTACATATTGTCTGGTCTGCACCGGCATCTGTTGTATATACCGGACTAACCGAAATTACGACATCATCCGTATCTGTGCAACCCGTAACATCATTTGTTACTGTCACTCTATAGGTTGTTGTAACTGTCGGGTTAACAGTTATTGATGCATTTGTACTATTATTATCCCACAGGTATGTTCCTCCTGCACTTGCTCCTGTTGCTGTTAATGTTACACTATCACCTTCGCATATAGAAACATCTGCACCTGCATTAGCATTAGGCACCTGGTTTATATTCACAATAACTGAATCATAATCTGTACAGCCGTTTATATCCGTTACTGTTACTATATAAGTTGTTGTTACACCGGGAGAAACTGTTATTGATGCAGTTGTATTATTATTATCCCACAGGTATGCTCCTCCTGCACCCGCTCCTGTTGCTGTTAATGTTGCAACATTACCTTGACACGTAGAAACATCCGCACCTGCATCGGCTACCACAAGTGAATTAACATTTATAATAACCGTAGCATCATCCGTACAACCGTTTATATCCGTTACTGTTACCGTATAGGTTGTTGTTATAACAGGACTAACTGTTATTGATGCAGTTGTGCTGTTATCATCCCACAGGTATGTTCCTCCAACACCTGCTCCTGTTGCTGTTAATGTACTATCACTATTGCCATTGCATACGGTAATATCCCCGCCTGCATCGGCTGTCACCGCCGGATTTATATTCACGATAACCGTAGTATCATCAGTACAACCATTTATATCCGTTACTGTTACAGTATAGGTTGTTGTTATCACAGGATTGACCGTTATTGATGCGTTTGTATTACTGTTATCCCACAGGTATGTTCCTCCTGCACCCGCTCCTGCTGCTGTTAATGTAGTATCACTATTGCCGCTGCATACGGTAATATCTCCGCCCGCATCGGCTGTTGGCAAAGGATTTACAACGATATCAATATCATCACTGTCAGTACAGCCGTTTCCGTCTGTCATTGTCACTGTATAAGTTGCATTTATAACAGGGTTAACAATTATTGATGCTCCTGTACCTGTAGTATTCCATAAATATGAGCCACCGCCATTTGCTGTTAAGTTAGAGGAGGTTCCTTTGCAAATATCTGAATCTCCGCTAATGCTGACATTGGGGACAGGGAAAAAAGCAACATTAAAAGTGTCTTTTGTTTGGCAGAAGCCATCGTCTGTCTGCACCCAAAATAAGCCAGTGTCTAATACGCTTAAAGACTGATCTGTTGAGCCGTCATCCCATAAATAAGTATATAAAGGGCCGCTGCCCGGAGAAGATAGAATCATAATATCTCCTTTACAATAAGCAGTATCAGTATGTGAAGGTTCTACAGTGTTGAAACCGGAAAAATAACCATATCTGGCACTGCCGCCTGAATTTTCCAGCCTTTCCATTATACCAAGATGAAAGAGTCCTTCTGTATTAACAAGCATATTGGCTCCGATAGGCAACTGTGTTGTATTAAAAGTAAATACGCCATAGACCCAGTCACCTGATGTTCCGGGAACAGGCGAAAATGATGGTGCTGTAATTAACGAAGCGTTACCATTAAGTTCAAAATTATTCTGGAATCCGTCTCTGGTTGCCACAAGCATAGAGAATTGCCTGTTTGCGCCATCAGGTGTAACCCTGTTAAAAGCC
>CAZSJF010000008.1:0-20038 GCA_964606705.1 uncultured Bacteroidales bacterium | reverse complement strand
ATCAATAAAATCAAGGGGTTTAGAGGGTGTTTTTCAAAAGTGCGGAAAACAGGAAGAGAAGTATTATTGCAGGATATATATGTTATGCCAATTCTAAATTCAAAATAGTCCAAAGGACTGTTCTGAATTAAGAATGCTGGCCAGCATTCGATACAGCTGAGGTGGGCAGGGTTAATACCGAAAGTAATATCACATAGGACTAATTTATATTGTCCTCCGGTATTAGTGCCTAAGTACGGATCTCCGAAATTCTATTGCTATGATACGGCATCTGTTGAAAGGTTGAATGTATGGGGGTATTGAGCGGGAGTCCCGTATGATAATCGATCAAATATAAATTCAACAATACAAAACGCTACACGGTATAAATCTGGTATACATTGACATATGTATATCTTTTATATACGGGCTTAGTAGATTATTATCTAATTTATTAACCTACATTTGATAGACATATCATTAAATTTCTTACGTAACTGATAGCATTTGATAGACAATATAAAAAATGTAATCAATGAAAAAAATATTAAAACTTATTTTGGTAGTAATTTTGTTATTTTGGGTGGATAGAATATACCCACAGGTAGCAATTAACACAAGCGGTGCAGATCCTGATGGAAATGCGATAATGGATGTTTCATCTTCCAATAAAGGAATACTCATACCACGCATAGATTATAATAATCGCCCAACAACAGGACTTACAAGCGGATTGCTTATATATGTTACAACAAACGGCCCCAGCGGCAACAATACTTTTTATTATTACAATGGGAGTGATTGGACTATATTGGGAGGCGGCAGTGACGAATGGACAGATGAAGGAACAATCCTTCATCCCGGGGAATCTGATGCAGACGAAATAGCCATAGGTGCTACTGACGAGAGCGGAGCAGATATTTTTCTTGGTGTTGACGGAGTTGCTGTATTTAATGAACAAAGCAATGATGCAGACTTCAGAATAGAAGGCGATAATGATGCCAATGCTTTTTTTGTTGATGCTTCTGCGGATAACATAGGCATAGGGACGAGCACTCCTGCAGCAAAACTGCATGTTTATGAAACCGGTGTCAGCAAAGGCAATGTCGTTTTTGTTGGCGACTATGATGCTTCTGCAGGGGACCCGCCTGCTACAGGTGCAGGCACACGCATGATGTGGTACCCGGATAAAGCAGCGTTCAGGGCAGGATATGTTGACGGAACACAATGGGATAAAGCCAGTATCGGACCCTATTCATTCGCTTCGGGCTATAATACTATAGCCAGCGGATCTCTTCATGCATTTGCTTCGGGAGGCAGTACTACAGCCAGCGAAAATTATTCAATTGCGTTGGGAGACAATACTACAGCCAGCGGACGTAATTCTGCGGCTATAGGATATTATACTTCAGCTCAGGCTTATGGTAGTTTTGCAATAGGAAGGTATAATGTTGTTTCAGGGTCAACAACAGCTTGGACTGCTACAGAGCCCATATTTAATATTGGAATAGGAACAGGTACTGGCGCTTCGTCAGCAAATGCAATTACTGTATTAAAAAACAGTAATGTGGGTATCGGAACAACATCGCCTGCCGAAAAATTTTCAGTAGGCAGTACAAGCCAATTCCAAGTTAATGCTCTCTGTTGTGTGCTGGGAATTGCAGGCTCAGCAGCAGCACCTACTTATTCGTTTTTATCAGACCCTAATACTGGTATGTATTCAGGGGGAGCAGATATTATAAGATTCTCTACAGGAGGTACCGACAGAATGTCTATAATAGCTGATGGTAATGTCGGAATTGGAACAACAACACCTGCCGGAAAATTAGAGGTAAAAAATGGGAATATAGCTTTATCAAATGCAGGAAGACTTTATGTATGTGAGCCTTCAGCCGGTGGCAGTTTTGGTACCGGAATTTGTATTAATGCTGCAATGGCATCCGATGTAACACTCACTCTGCCGACAGCATATGCTGCAGTAAATGGCTACGTACTGAAATCAACTACTGCAGGTGTTTTAAGCTGGGCCGCAGACGCAACCTCAGATATGAGATTAAAGAAAAATATAAAACCTCTGGAAAATTCATTGGAAAGAGTAAGGAAACTGACGGGCTATAGTTTTCAATATATTGATACAACACAATATGAATCAGGTATACAGATGGGATTTATAGCCCAGGAAGCAGCGGATATTATTCCTGAAGCTGTCAGGATCGATCCTGGCACAGGTTATTACTATATACACTATCAGAATCTTACAGCACTTTTGTGTGAAGCAATAAAGGAACAGCATAAAGTGATAGAAAATAGGCAAAACCAGATTAATGGGTTAAAAACAGAAAATAATGATCTTAAAGCGGAAAATCAAAAAATTAATCAACGGATAGACAATATTAAATCAAAATTAAAAACAACGGATAAATAATTTTTTAAGCAATTATATAATAATGAAACAAGTAAGATACATATTAATAAAAATAATACCCGCAGCATTAATAATGTTATCGGGCAGTATATATTCTCAGGGAATATCCATTAACACTGACGGTGCTTCGCCGGATGGAAATGCAATGCTGGATGCAGCATCTTCAACTAAAGGGATACTCATACCACGCATTGATTATAATGACCGCCCTACTATAGGCCTTACAAGTGGGTTACTTATATACGTAACTGCAAACGGCCCAAGCGGCAATAATGTTTTTTATTATTACAATGGGAGTGATTGGACTTTACTGGGAGGTGGCAGCAGCGAATGGACCGATGCAGGAACAATCCTGTATCCCGCTGATGATTTGGGTACTACTGATGAAATAGCCATAGGTGGTACTGACGAAAGCGGAGCAGATATTTTTCTTGGTGTTGACGGAGTTGCTGTATTTAATGAACAAGGCAATGATGCAGACTTCAGGATAGAAGGCGATAATGATGCCAATGCTTTTTTTGCTGATGCTTCTGCGGATAACATAGGCATAGGTACATCCGCTCCTACGGCAAAACTGCATGTTTATGGGATGGGCGCCAGTAAAGGTAATGTAGTTTTCGTTGGTGATTATGGAGATGGAGGTGATCCGCCTGTCACAGGAGCAGGCCAGCGGATGATGTGGTACCCTGATAAAGCTGCATTCAGGGCGGGAAATGTTACAACACAATGGGACAAAGCTAATGTCGGAAACTATTCATTTGCTACGAATAATTATACTACAGCCAGCGGATCTGGTTCATTTGCTGCAGGAGCTTATACTACAGCCAGCGGATCTGGTTCATTTGCTGCAGGAACTTACGCTGCAGCCAGTGGAGACTATTCTGCGGCTATGGGGGACTATCCTACAGCTCAGGCTTATGCAAGTTTAACAATAGGAAAATATAATGTTTTATCAGGGACAACAAACAGCTGGGTTGCAACAGACCCTGTATTTGTTATAGGAACCGCGACAACCCCAGCTGCCCGTTTAAATGCTGTTACAGTATTAAAAAACGGCAATGTGGGTATAGGATCATCAGCGCCTACCCAATTATTTGCAATATATGAACCTGGAACAGTGCTTGATAAGTTCCTGATATTATCTACAGGACAGGTGCGTAGTACTGCATCGGGCACTGCAGCAGCTCCGTCTTATTCGTTTACATCTGATCCTAATACTGGTATGTATTGGGGAAATGCAAGTATGGTATATTTTTCAACCGCAGGTACTTTAAAAATGACTATCAATAGGTCAACAAATACCGGTAATGTTGGAATCGGGTCAGCAACACCTGCCGCAAAATTAGATGTGTGTGATGGAAATGTATTACTGACAAATAGTACAGGAACTGCCGGAGAACTCAGACTTTATGAGTCTACAGCAAATGGCACAAACTACACCAAGATCGTCGCTACGGCTCAGGCAGCAGATGTAGTTCTTACTTTACCACCAGCATATGCTGCAGTAGCTAATTATATACTTTCATCAACAACGGCAGGTGTTTTAAGCTGGGTAGTAGACGCAACTGTTTCAGATATGAGACTAAAGAAAAATATAAAACCTCTTGAAAATTCATTGGAAAGAGTAATGAAATTAAATGGATGCAGTTTTCAATATATCGATACAACACAGTATGAGCCAGGCATACAGATGGGATTTATTGCTCAGCAGGCGGCGGATATTATTCCCGAAGTTGTCAAGATCGACCCTGTTACAGGTTATTATTATATGCATTACAGGAATCTTACAGCACTTTTATCAGAGGCAATCAAAGAACACCAGAAAATAATAGAAAATCAGCAAAATCAAATCAAAGAATTAAAATCTGAAAATAATAATCTTAAAGCAGAAAATCAAAAAAATAACCAGGAATTAGATAATATTGAATCAATATTAAAAACAGTGGATAAGTAATCTTTACATATAACAATTGTAATATATGAAAAACATATTAATAAAAGTAATACCTGCAGTATTGATAATGCTGTCGGGTAATGCTTACTCTCAGGGAGTAGCTATAAATACAGATGGTGCATTACCGAATAGTAATTCCATACTCGATGTGGTTTCTTCAAATAAAGGTATACTTATCCCACGCATAGATTATAATAATCGTCCAACAACAGGACTTACAAGCGGATTGCTTATATATGTTACAACAAATGGCCCAAGCGGCAACAATACTTTTTATTATTACAATGGGAGTGATTGGACTATATTGGGAGGTGGCGGTAGCAGTGAATGGACCGATGAAGGTACAGTCCTGCATCCTGCTGATCTGAGCGGAGCTGAAGATGTTGCAATAGGAGGAACTACTTCCGGGGGAGCAGATATTTATCTCGGGGCAACAGGTGCAGCTGTTTTTAACGAACAAAGCAATGATGCAGACTTCAGAATAGAAGGCGATAATGATGCCAATGTTTTTTTTGTTGATGCCTCTCTGGATGATATTGGTATAGGCACAAACACCCCTACTGCAAAACTGCATATTTATGAAACGGGTACTGGTAAAGGTAATGTTTTATTTCAGGGCGACTATGGAGACGGCGGCGACCCGCCTGTCACAGGTGCAGGTGCACGAATGATGTGGTATCCGGATAAAGCAGCGTTCAGGACAGGATATGTTGACGGAACACAATGGGATAAAGCCAGTATCGGAAACTATTCATTTGCTTCGAACTATAATACTGTAGCTAGCGGAACTTGTTCTTTTGCTTCTGGCAATGGTACTACAGCCAGCGGATCTTACTCATTTGCTTCGGGAGAAGGTACTACAGCCAGCGGAGACTATTCTGCGGCTATGGGGTATTATACTACGGCTCAGGCTTATGCAAGTTTAGCAATAGGAAGATATAATGTTGTATCAGGGACAACAAACAGCTGGGTTGCAACAGACCCTGTATTTGTTGTCGGAATAGGAACAGGCACTGGCGCTTCATCAGCAAATGCACTTACCGTATTGAAAAATGGTAATGTGGGCATCGGAACAACAGCGCCTGCCGCATTATTTTCAGTAGGCAGCACAAGTCAATTTCAGATAAATTCTTCCGGTAATGTTCTGGGAATTGATGGTACAGCAGCATTGCCATCTTATTCATTCCACACAGGCGGTGATGAAGGTATATATTCAGGAGGGGCAGATATTTTATGCTTTTCAGGCGCCGGTACTGTGAAGATGACTATATTAGCTGTTGGTAATGTTGGAATTGCATCAGCAACGCCTTGTGCATTATTGGATGTTACCGGTGGATCTGCTGCATTACGTATAACGAATACAGGAACTGCCAGACAATTCAGATTCTATGAACCTTCCGGCAGTGGCAGTAACTATACTGCATTAGTTTCCGGAAATGTAACACCAGCTTATGATTTAACGCTTACTTTACCAACAGCATATGCTGCAGTAAATGGTTATGTGCTGGCATCATCTATTGCAGGTGCTTTAAGCTGGAAAGCAGATGCAACTTCAGATATGAGATTAAAGAAGAATATAAAACCTCTGGAAAATTCACTGGAAAGAGTCTTGAAACTGAACGGATGTAGTTTTCAATATATTGATACAACAAAGTATGAATCAGGTATACAGATGGGATTTATTGCTCAGGAAGCGGCCGGTATTGTTCCGGAAATCGTCAGAATTGATCCTGTTACAGGTTATTATTATATGCACAATCAGAACCTTACAGCTCTTTTAGCAGAAGCAATAAAGGAACAACAGAAACTGATAGAAGATCCCCAATATCAAATAAATGAGTTGAAATATGAAAATAAAAAAATTAAAGCAGATAATCAAAAAATTAATCAACGATTAGACAATATTGAATCAATATTAAAAACAACTGATAAATAATTCGGATGGGGAGAAGTTTGCAACTGAAAATAAAACAAAAGTAAAGGATAAATAAAGTATAATATTATTGACTTTTTAAGAAAAAATTATTATATTTAATAAAGATTATAATTATATGTTAAGGAAAACAGGGATAATATTATTAATTATATTGATATTATTCATTGAATATCTTCCTGCTCAGACTTTGTATATGCTATCCAGTACAAGCGGGGCCAACAGGATGAAAGTTACCGCCAGCACTCATCTTGTTGTAAGTAACGGAGGTAATTCTGAATTACAGAATAATTCCAGTTCTGTCATTACTGTTAACAGCAGCGGATATATTGATCTGGACGGGGATTTCAAAAACAACGGGACAGCCACTATTGATAATGACGGCACTATTACAGTAGATGGAGACTGGACAAATAATACCTCTGGTAATGTATTTACGAATGTATCAGTAGGATCGGCAGGTACAGTAGAATTTTCAAAAGTCGGAACGTCACAAGAGGTTGGGGGTACGAACTGGACTGATTTTGAGAATGTAACAGTGAATCATTCCACGGGAGAAACAGATGGGGTAAAAATGACAGTAACAAACAACAGAATAAATGGAACATTAACATTAACAGATGGGGGATTATCACTGAACAGCAAGACATTAATAATAAATAATCCGGCACTAGGTTCAATAAATTCAACACTTGGATATATAGTCAGTGAAACACTTGATGGAGATCCCAACCCCTGTAACAGTAGGTTGCAATGGAACATAGGGGAAAGTATTGGTGCATATTTGATACCTTTCGGAACAAACGGGGCGACGTATAATGTGCCAATATTAGTGGACGTAACGCTGGCAGGAACAGGTTCTTCCGGCTACATAGAAGCAGCAATATATCCTACAGCAGATGACAACACGCCTTTCCCGTCTTTTCCATTAACAGTAACATCAATGACTCCGGATGTGTCATATGTTGTAGACAGATTTTACTTATTAGATTTTAATGACTATACAGCCAATCCTACTGCGACTTTAACATTAGGAATTGATCCGGTAGATCTGAATGGAAATTCCCCGATAGGTTTCCCTAATATAGTGGCACAGTCATCCGAAGACGGTTCAAATTGGTCAGCGGTGACAGGAGTATACCAGGCAACTCCTGTTCCGGGTTTTTTCCCAAAAACGTCAGATGCAGTTACTACTATAACGGATGTAACCAAATCGTTAGTATGGGTATTGGTAGACCAAACCCATCCGTTGCCAATAACATTACTAACCTTCAAAGCAAATTGTGATAATGACACTCAGGGCTTCCGGAGGGTTAACTTATTATGGGAAACGGCTACGGAAACAAATAATGATTTCTTCAGCATTGAAAAAAGCGATGAAGCAAAAAACTGGGACCTCTTAGCCACAGTAGACGGAGCAGGAAACAGCAATGATGTTATCAGTTATTCATATACAGATGAGAATCCAAATACAGATGCAGCATATTACAGGCTTAAGCAGACAGATTTTGATGGCAAGTATTCATATTCTAGTCCTATATCAGCATATTGCTTTACCTCCGAAAATAACATAGAGATAACAGACATGTATATCACGAGTGAAAACAGCCTGCTCATAAGCTTCAGTTCAGACAAAGGCGGCCTGCACCATTTCAACCTGTATGATGACAGGGGCAGTCTGATAACAGACCAGAACATCACAACGGATGCAGGTAAGAATGTATTGACGTATAACCTGAACAACTTAAGCGGAGGCTTATACATGCTTACCATTTACAACAGCAGCAAATCCATAATCAGGAAATTACTGATACAGAATTAAAATCAATAGTTCTGGATCCTTGCTTACGCAGGGGAAAAAGTAAGAATGTGTTAATTAATGTTTATTACATATTTATTAATATTGTGATAAACCTTGGGTTATGTGGCATTGATCCTGGATTCCTGCTTTCGCAGGAATGGGAAAAGGAAAAAGTAAAAAAATAGTTTGTATTTAGACAGGGATGGCTTGTGCACCTTGGCGGAATCCAGAAAAGCATTTATCTCCAACGAGGTCTGCTTTCACACCAGCTGCCACAAAAGACTTTGCCGAACAGCGGAATATACATGTTCACGATATACAAAAACAGTAAATCCGTAACGAAGAAAATACTGATACAGAACTAATAGTTTCCTGCCGAAAAATTCTCAATAAAACTTTAAGAAAATTTCTGATAATTTTTTATTATTTCCCTATTGAACTTTAGGACACTGAGCGGAGCCTGCCCGCCGTACAAAGTACTTTGGCAGGCGGGTCGAAGTGTCCTGAATACCGAAACTTCACTATAGGCAAAATATACTGATTGGATAAGGCTACTTAAAAAAGGCATCAATATAATTTTTGTGCCTCGGTTGTTTTCTTAGTAACATTCTACTTTACGTATATTAATTAACTATTAATTATATAAATACTTAATAGATATTATTAAAATACCAACTTATACTGATAAAAATACAAAGTAGTAGGTATTTCATATAACATAATTGTAAAATAATTTTGTAAAAAAATTTGAAATAGCATGAAAATAGTAATAATAAAAGTATCAAACATTTTAAATATGAAAAAGAAAAATATTTTTACTTTGGTTTTAATGGTCGTAATTAGTTTTTTTTTAGTAAGAACGGTTAATGCCCAGAATGTGGGTCTTACTGATGGCTCGTCATTTACGCCGCAGAGCCTCCTGCACGTGCACCAGAATGCCGCAACAGGTACGTTGTTCCAACTGACGAATACAACGTCCACCAATGCTTCGCAGAAAGGGTTTCTGGTCAATATAGCTTCTGACTTTGATATTGAGTTTAAAAATATGAACGGACATGCCAATTCGGGATTTTCTTTCTGGACAACACCAACTGCAGGCCCTACAACTGAAAAAGTTACAATCCTTGATATTGGTAATGTGGGTATAGGAACAACTGCTCCGGCCGCTACACTTGAAGTTAACGGAAGCGCTATTTTTAATGAAGCAGGTGCTGATAAAGATTTCAGGGTTGAGGGCAATGGCAATCCCAATATGATCTTTGTTGATGCCAGCCTTAACCAGATCGGGTTACTGACAAATACATTTCCTACCAACCACAGTGTGGAAATAGGAGCTGCCGGAACGGCTTCATCATTAGAGATAAGGCCGCAGACATGGGATGCAGGGAGTACTGCTACAGTAAGTATCGGCGATGATTATAACTATCTCCTGGGTTCATGGGGAAGCGGTTTAGGCCTGTATATGGGCTCATCCGAAAATTTAAGGTTTTTTACTGATGCCAGTGGAGGCGGTTTTAACGGAACAGAAAGAATGACTATTCTAAGAAGCAGCGGAAATGTGGGTATAGGATCAAACACTCCTTCTCAAAAACTTGATGTTGCAGGGATGGGAAGATTTAATACAGATGATGTGGGAACTGCAGCTATACAACAATTAGCAGAAAACTCAGCATTTATTGGCCAGCGCGGTGGTGAAGGAGGAGCTTTAAGTTTGAATACAAGTTTTGTTGGTGCTCCCGGCTGGACTGTTGGTAATTTTGTAATACAGAATTATTGCGGTTCGCTTAGATTTTTAGTTACGTCGCCAGCAGATGGTACAACCGGATTAGCAGCATACATGTTTAATGATACATATTTTTCTCCTGGATGGGGTTGGGCACATCCGGCTTTGGGCGGCACAGGCGACCATTTATGGGGTAACGTATTTACGAAAGGGAAATATAAATATATATAATAGCGGCGAGACTCATTATAATGCAATTCAAACTCAAGCCTCGCAGGCAGTGGATATTACTTATAATTTGCCTACGACACAAGGTGCAGCAAGCACTTACCTGCAAAATGACGGCTCCGGTAATCTTACCTGGGCTGCAGGCGGTGGTGGTGTAGGAGGTTCAGGTACTGCCAATTATGTGGCAAAATTTTCTGCTGCTACAACATTAGCCAATAGTTTATTGACGGATGACGGGACAAATGTCAGTGTTGGTACAACCACAGGAACTGTCACTATCGGCGCTGCCACACAGACAGGTGCTATTAGTGTGGGAACAAGTACAGGCGCATTGACATTAAATCTGGGAACAGGCGCCTCCGGTATCAAGACAATTAATATAGGAACGGGTGCTACAGCAAATCCTATAATTATGGGCACTTTTACAGCATCCAGTACTACAAGAATCAGGGGGGCACGTGTATATATAGGAGATGCTGCTGATGGCGATATTCTCGATGCAAGCGGAGGTTCTTTGTATTTAAAATGCGACGCAACCCATCAGATACATCTTCAGGCTCCTAACGCTACTGATGTAATGACTTTAGATGGTGCTACAGGAGCGATAGTCATCGGGGCCCCTGCAGGGACAGGCGCTATGAGTTTAGGAGTAAGCACAGGCGCAGTGACATTAAATCTGGGAACAGGCGCTTCCGGTATAAAGACGGTTAATATTGCAACTACTGACGCTGCTAATGTTGTAACAATAGGAGATAATACCGGAGCAGCAGTATCAGGTACAGTAAGGATTGCTGGTGCAAATATAACTGCAAACGGTCCGGTAAACTATGGTGTAACTGGTGGTGCTGCTCAAGTGCAAACTCTTGCTCTAAGTCCTGCCCTTACTGCTCTGGTTGCAGGTCAGACAGTTACTTTTAAAGCCGGTTTCGCTAATACCGGTGCCGCCCCGACATTGAATGTTAATGGGTTAGGTGCTAAGTCGATTATTAAACGTCAGGCTACTGCTCTGGTTGCAGGTGATATAGCGCTCAATGGTTTCTATATGGTGATTTACAATGGTACCTCATGGGTGTTGCTCAATCCAACGGTTACTCCATAAATCCCGAGTGGTCCAAAGTTTGCAACTTTGTACAAAATTAAGGGTAGTTTTTAACTGCCAAAGAATTTTAGGAGGTAAAGCCTCAAAAGAAAAAAAGAAAATGAAAAGAAAAAGGACATATAAAATACACCTGTGGGTAGTTTCTCTCATAGTACTTATAATACCATGGAGTAGTGTTTTATATTCGCAGGGTATTTATAACAACGGAGCCCTGGTGATAATACAAAGCACAGCGACAGTGCATATAGACGGCGACGGTAACGGGAAATTTACCAATTTAACAGGCGGCGGTTCAGACGGACAGATAGACATTAACGGGACAATGGAAGTTGAAGGAGCTTGGACCAATAATGCTGCTAATAATGTATTTACAAATGTGGGCACAGACGGCACAGTGAAACTGGTGGGCACAACTGAGCAGGAAGTGGGCGGCTCTAACTGGACAGATTTTGAAAACCTCACTCTGGATAATTCTGCAGGTGTAAAAATGATGATAACCGATAACAGGGTAAACGGCATACTGACGCTGACAAGCGGCCCGGTTACCCTTAACAGCAAGACTCTGATAATAAACAGTACAGAAACAGGAGCAATATCAGCAACAAGTGGTTATATCCTCAGCGAGACCACCGACGGCGACAGCAGGATACAGTGGAATATAGGAGAATCTACCCCTGGTAACATATATGTAATACCATTTTACAGCTCAACAGGCCCGGTTATCATACCACTCTCAACAACAGTAACATCAGGTGGAACAGGCTCAGGCAATATCACAGTAGCAACATATCCTACAGCGGACGATAATACTCCATATGCGGATTATCCGGCGACCGTATCAAGCATGAATCCCGACCCGCTGTATGCAATGGACAGGTTTTTTCTTATAGCCATGAACAGTTATACAGGTAATCCTACGGTAGATATAGAATTAACCTACGATCCTGCAGATATAACAGGCAATACAATACCAGAGGCAAACCTCCAGGCGCAGGCATGGGATGGTTCATCCTCATGGCTGGCTCCGACAGGTACAGTAGATGCAGCAGCCAATAAAGTAGCCTATACCGGAATAAGTACATCGCGTGTGTGGGTTTTGACAAATAACGATAACCCGTTGCCGATAGAACTGGTTGACTTTAAAGCAGCATGCGATAACAATAAAGTGGAACTAACATGGACAACAGCCACGGAAACCAATAATGATTATTTTACCATAGAAAAAAGTCCGGAGCTTCAAAACTGGAGCCCACTGGCAGATGTTGACGGAGCAGGTAACAGCAGCAGTGTTATCAGTTATTCATATGCAGATGAAAATCCAAATAGAGATGTAACATATTACAGGTTAAAGCAGACAGACTTTGACGGAAAGTATTCATATTCCGGCCCGATATCAGCATATTGTTATACTTCTGATAATAATATAGATGTAACAAGCATGCAGATTACAAGTGAAAACAACCTGCTTATAAATTTCAGTTCAGACAAAGGCGGCCTGCACCATTTCAACCTGTATGATGACAGGGGAAGGCTTATAACAGACGAAAACGTTCCTGCTGATTCAGGGAAAAACGTACTGACATATAACCTTAACAACCTGAGCAGCGGGATATATATGTTCACTATATACAACAACAGTAAATCCGTAACAAAGAAATTACTGATACAGAATTAATAGTTTCCTGCCGAAAAATTTCTCAATAAAACTTTAAGAAAATTTCTGATAATTTATTATTATTTTCCTATTGAACTTTAGGACACTGAGCGGAGCCTGCCCGCCGTACAAAGTACTTTGGCAGGCGGGTCGAAGTGTCCGAAATATGATATATTAAATGAATGAAATAATTACCTTCTTTAAGGTAAAATACTGAAAATGATTGTCTTATAAAAAACAGAAATTTGTAATTCAATATTTTCAGGAGCGTTCTTTGATTTGTTGTATTAGTTTTTAAAAATTTATTTATGAATATGACTTTTTAATATGATATAAAGTGTTTTTATATCAAGTACTTATGTTGTTTTGTATACTCTTTTTATATCTATTAAATAACTATAATGTATATATAATGATATATCAGTGTATATACAATGGTATAAGTAATAATTAAAGTGGCAAGTAAATTACTGATAATTTTAATAAATATTAATAAAAACTAAATCAAGAAGATTAAATTTTTAACTATGAAAAAGAAAAATATTTTTATTTTGACTTTAATTGTAGCGATTAGCTTTTCTATGATAAGAACAGTCAATGCCCAGAACCTTGGCATTACTGACGCTACATCATTAACTCCACAAAGTTTACTGCATATACACCAGAATGCAGCGACAGGTACGTTGTTCCAGTTGACGAATACAACATCCAATAATTCTGCACAGACAAATGGTTTTATAATAAACCTGAACACTGATTTTAAAACGGAATTTAAAAATCAGTATAATAATGCCAATGCAGGGATATCATTTTTTACTAATAATGGTTCTACTACCGAAAAAGTTACAATTTTAAACAGTGGTAATGTAGGTATAGGAACAACAATCCCGGGAGCCGGATTAGAAATAGGAACCACTACTTCAGCTACAGTTCCAAGCATATACCTTAATAGTTCCGAACCTAATTATATTATGTGTAAATCATCTGATGGAAGTGACCCTAAGTTTACAAACAGAGGTGCAGGCACGAAATTGGTTTTAAAACCCACTATTAGTGGTACTAAAGTCGATTTTGCAATAGGTAATACAGTTAGTAATTTCTGGTTTTCAATTCCCGATGCATCTACAACAAATACATTTACATTTTATGGAGGAATTACACCTTTAATGTATTTAGATGGCGGAGGCAATTTAGGAGTAGGCAGGGGGGCTGCTGGTGCCAGCGCCGGTGTACATGTTTGTCCTACTTTTACCGCAACTGATGCTGCCCCATTAACTTACACAGGTATAAAAAGTAGTTTTGCGTTAGGTTGTATTCCTCCGGCAGTAATGACAAGCTGGACTGGTGTGTATGTTGAAAATCCAAATGTTACGCTGCCTAATATGATAACAACCCGTTATGGAATAGTGACAGAATGGGGCCCTGCTTCAACTATTATGAGATCCGGTATAGGAATAACAGATCCCACGCGTTTATTTCAGGTGAATGGAGAGTTAGGTTTAGGTTCGCCACTTGGAGCAACAAATCCTGTAAGCGGCTCACTCATTTTTTATAATTCAGTAAATACAAATGCTGTTACAATACTGGGAGGGACAACCTCAACATCATATAATATTACGTTACCTGCAGCTCAGGGTGCAGCAGATACTTATCTGAAAAATGATGGCGCCGGTAATCTTACATGGGCAGCTGGCGGCGGTGGTGGTTCCACTGCATGGGATGATATTACAGCGCCTGATGCAGACCTTACACTGGCACATGCTGCTAATAAAACTGTTTTTTCATTTGATGGAGTTACCACACAAACAGCATTTACAATGTCATCATCAGGAATTTCTACAGGTAATTTGTTGAGTCTTACAACCGACGTTTTAACCACAGGAGCAGCGCTTAATATAACAACCTCAACAGGTGCTACTCCTCTTTCAGATGGCGGCGGAATTATATTGGGTAGTTTTAGAGCAGCTTCTACTTCTAGCAATAATTACCAATTTTTCGTTGGTGGTGGATCAAGCCATGGTGTAATAGATATTAGAAGAATGGATGATGGTATTAATTCATGCAGGATTCGATTGATGGCTTATGGTGCTGCAAACTATATAGAAAGTTCAGAAAGTTCCTCCGGTAATCTTTTCGACAACGGCAGTAACCTGATAGTTAGCGGCAGAGCTGGTTCTGTTGTTGGCACAAAAGCTATACCTCAGTTGACGTTTGATGCTACTAATGCAATAATTACCGGAACTTTAAACATTGGAACTTCTGCTACTACTAGCTCAGCTTTATGTGCTAATGCCAGCGGGGCAAAAACTGGTAATTATTCAGGTACTATATTAAATAATATAGCAACATCTTCAACAGCTTCAATAACTAAGGCAGGGCTTCAGATTACTTCAACAGGAACATGGAATGGAGCTTCAGCAAGCAATATCGGATTATATGTGTCATCTGTAACAGGTGGAACAGCTAATTACGATGCAATTTTTAACGGGGGAGGTAATGTTGGTATCGGAACAACAGCCCCTGCAACCAAACTGGAAGTAAATGGAACAGCCAGAATGACAGGATTTCAGCTGGGTACAAGCGCCACCGCCGGTTATGTTTTAATGACCAATGCTTCCGGTGTAGGCACATGGCAGGCAGGTGTTCCCGGCGCAACAGGGCCAACAGGCAGTGTGGGAGGCACAGGTACTGCAGGCCAGGTTGCTTACTGGAGTAATGCAGCCAATATAACCGGAAACAATAATCTATACTGGGATAATACAAACGGACGCTTAGGTATTGGCACAACAAGTCCAAATGCAGGACTTTCTATATATAAGAATAGCGCATCCCGCAACTGGCTTACTATCATAAATTCCAATGGTACTTCAGAATCATCAGCAATTGATTTAAATGGTCTTACTCATAGTTGGGAAATAGGAACAGATGTTAATACTAATGGTGGTGACGATTTTTATATATATGGCAACAGCGCTTTCCGGTTGGCAATAAATTCTTCAGGTAATGTAGGTATTGGAACAACATCTCCTTCAGCAGGTTTAGATGTAGCTGGAACAGCTGAATTTAATAGCACTGTAACAGTAATCGGTTTAGCCACTGCATCAGCAACCGCATTGGGCCTTAATGCAAGTAATCAACTTGTTTTTAAATCATCAAGCAAAAGATATAAAAAAGATATAGTAGATCTGGATTTAAATACTACTAAAGATAAGTTTATGAAGTTGCGACCTGTATCATTTACATGGAATGAAAAATCAGGAAATCCAGGTATGCATGATATCGGATTGATAGCAGAGGAGGTTGAAAAAATTGATACTACCCTTGTGTTTTATAATAAAGATAAACAAGTACAAAGTGTTTCATATGATGCTGTAAATATATTAACGATGAAAGTTGTGCAGGAGCAGCAAAAAGAAATAGAAAGATTAAAAACAGAGAATGAAAGCCTTAAGGCCAGACTGTCAGATAATGAAATAAGGCTTGATAGATTAGAATCTGCAATGGAAACAGCAGATAAAGAGAGATGAAAAAAACGATTTTACATATTATCCTTATGTTGTTATTTGCCGCTGGGGCATATTCTCAGGGAGTGTACAACAACGGGGTATTGGTGGTTATACAAAGCGGAAACCTGGCACATATAGATGGCGACGGGAATGGGAAATATACCAACTCAACAGGCGGTGGTTCAGACGGGAAGATAGACATCAACGGGACAATGGAAGTTGAAGGGACTTGGACCAATAATGCTGCTAATAATGTATTTACAAATGTGGGCACAGACGGCACAGTGAAGTTGTTGGGCACAACTGAGCAGGAAGTGGGCGGTTCTAACTGGACAGATTTTGAAAACCTTACTCTGGATAATTCTGTTGGTGCAAAAATGATGATAACCGATAACAGGGTAAACGGTATATTGACACTGACAAGCGGCCCGGTAACACTAAACAGTAAGACACTGATAGTAAATAACACATCAACAGGTTCAATATCATATACAGTAAACGGATACATCGTGAGCGAAACCAATGACGGCTCACCTAATCCGTGCAACAGCAGGATACAATGGAATATAGGAGAAGGGACAGGCTCCTATGTAATACCGTTTGGAGTAACAGGAGGAGCAGTAAAGATACCGTTAACGGTAGCAGTAACCTCAGGAGGAACAGGAGCAACAGGTAATATCACTGCAGCGACCTATTCTACAGCAGATGCCAACACACCCTATGCATCATATCCGTCAACAGTAACAAACATGAATCCAGATCCTTTATATGCCATAGACAGGTTTACTTTAGTGGCATTTAACAGTTATTCTGCCAATCCAACGGCAAATTTAACAATACAATATGACCCGGCAGATATAACAGGTAATACCATACCTGAGGCAAATATACAGGCACAGGCATGGGATGGTTCAGCACAATGGCTGGCGCCGGTAGGCAGTGTAAATACAACCTCTAAAACAGTCAGCGGCATAAACGGGATAAGTGCATCACGGGTATGGGTTCTGACAAACAACAATAACCCGCTGCCGATAGAATTAACAGATTTTAAAGCAATATGTGATAAAAATTCCGATGGCTATCGGAAAGTAAATATCACATGGACAACAGTCTCAGAAACAAATAATGATTTCTTCAGCATAGAAAAGAGTCTGGAAACGCAAAATTGGAATCTTTTAGCCACAGTGTCCGGAGCAGGCAGCAGCAGCAGTGTTATCAGCTATTCTTATACCGACGAAAGGCCGAATGCAGATGTAACATATTACAGGCTGATGCAGACAGATTTTGACGGAAAGTATTCGTATTCCGATCCCATATCAGCATATTGTTACACTTCTGATAATAATATAGATGTAACAAGCATGCAGATCACAAGTGAAAACAATCTGCTTATAAACTTCAGTTCAGACAAGGGCGGCATGCACCATTTCAACCTGTATGACGACAGGGGCAGGCTTATAACAGACGAAAACGTTCCTGCTGATTCGGGGAAAAACATACTTACATATAACCTGAATAACATGAGCAACGGGATATATATGTTTACTATATACAATAATAGTAAATCCGTAACCAAAAAAATACTCATACAGAATTAGTTTTCGCCGGTATTCTTTATCTGGCAAATAGAAAAATTTCGTCTAATTCCTTGACTTTTCATAAAAAATAGCTTATATTTATATGTTATTAATATAGTATTATATAAATTATAAATATTAAGAAGTAAAATGCTATTCTTGATATAACTAATTGATAAAAAGTAGATTAACAAAATTAATATATTATGGAAGTATTATATAATTTGCGATTTAAAAAAGAAAAATTTTATGCCCTGATTGTTGTTCTGGCATTAAATTTCTCTATAGCCGTAACGGTTAATGCACAGAATTCCGGTATCACTGATGCGACAACATTTACCCCGCAGAGCTTGCTGCATATTCATCAGAATGCGGCAACAGGTACATTGTTTCAGCTGACGAATACAACGTCTGACAAAACGGCCCAGACCAATGGTTTCATAATAAATATGAACACCAACTTTAATACGGAGTTCAAGAACCAGTATAATAATTCAGCGGCAGGTATATCGTTTTTTACCAATAATGGCTCTACTTCCGAAAAAGTAACTATCAAGAATGACGGAAATGTTGGTATAGGTTCTACTTCCCCTGGGGCCAGGCTGGATATTGCAGATGCTACAATCAATTACGGCTTAAAGGTTGTAAAAACAGGAACAAATTATCCCAATGTGGCCGGTTATTTTTCTGCAACAGGTGCTGCCGGGGCTGATCAAAATAGAGCATTAGTAGTTCCAAGCGGCGGTGGCAGGGTAGGCATAGGAACAGAAAATCTCAATCAGGCGCTTATGGTAATCCAGGATGTTACTTCTGATAATTATGAGGCCCTATTGATTTCTTCTTCAAATGCAACTGCAGGCACTATTTACGGATTAAAAGTTCTCAAAACAGGTGCAGCTACTAATAATATAGGCGGTTATTTTACTGCATCAGGAGCAACTAATAATTATGGTTTATTGGTTGAAGATGGTCTTGTAGGCATTGGGACAACAGCTCCGACTGCACTTTTACATACTATTGCCAGCGGAGCAAAAACTGCTGATTATTCCGGAAATTTATTGACAAATACAGCAACATCTTCGACAGCGGCAGTAACTAAAGCAGGTCTTGAAGTTTCTTCAACAGGAACATGGGATGGGCCCGGCTCAAATAATATCGGAGTATATGTGAAATCGGTAACCGGCTCTGCTATGACAAATTATGGCGGTTACTTCAATATTACAGGTAATCCAACGGCGGGAAATGTAGCAGGTTATTTTAGCGCTTCAGGTGCGGTTTCTAATTTTTCTGTAATTGTACCAGATGGTGGCGGCAATATGGGTGTTGGAGATGAAAGCCCTGCGGCATTATTTACTGTAGGCAGCGGAGATCTGTTTCAGATAAGTTCTACCGGATATGTTAAAGGAATTAATGGTTCAGCAGCAACGCCGGTATATTCGTTTACAGGTGATCCTAATACAGGTATATATGCCGGAGGAACAGATCAGTTAGGTTTTGTAACAAATGGTACAGACAGGATGTATATAAATGCTAGTGGAAATGTTGGTATCGGAACAACTAACCCTAATCAGTCACTTTTGCAGATGTTTGACAATGCCTCTCATACCAATACGATTTTAATTACAAACACCATAGCCGGCACTACTAATTATGGAATAAAAATTACCAAATCTGGTGCTTGTTCTGCTACCAGTTATGGCTTTCATACTACTATATCAGGTGCCTCTGCTACTAATGTAGGAGGCTATTTTACCGCAAGCGGTGCAACAAATAATTATGCTTTAGTGACTAATGCAGGAAATGTTGGTTTGGGAACAACAACACCCACAAGTATTTTAAACATTTATGACAATTCAGCAAACACAACACCTATAGGTATTATTCAACAAAACAGTACAGGAGATGCAACTCAGCAGTTTCTGCTTACCGGCGGCCAGGCATTTACAATGGGTATAGACAATTCCGAAACCAATGACCCGTTTGTGATTTCTGACAATACATCTCTCGGTACAAATAACAGAATGGTAATCCATCCCACAGGTGCAGTTTCATTTCCTTCGCAATCCTTTGTGAGAGTATCTATGAGCGGGGATCAATCTATAGCAAATACCACGTATACAACTATTTCTTTTGACACTGAACAATATGATAATCTTGGC
>CAZSJF010000007.1:16173-20417 GCA_964606705.1 uncultured Bacteroidales bacterium | reverse complement strand
TGTGTTGGGTGTGTTTGGGGGGTTGTTGCTGATGGCTTTGGTACAGGCACTCTGCAGATGGACAATCAGGCAAGACTGCACAGCAGCCAGGCGTTTTATATAAAAGATGACGAGCCTAATGTGTTCAGAATAGAAGTTGCAAAGGATGAACTGACAAAGGACGAAGTTGTAGTTTCCTTCAATCAGGAAGCACAGAACATTAAGGATGATTATGACTCTGAAAAAATGTTCAGCACGGATGACAATTATCCGCAGATATTTACATTAACGGCTGATGCTGTTTCTGCAGCAATTAACGGAGTACCTGAATTAGCTGTTGGTGAAGAACGTATCATCCCGCTTGGATTTTCCACAGCCATTGCAGGTAAATTTACTTTCACTGCAACAAATCTGGTTAAGTTTGACCCAAGTATATCAGTGTATCTGGAAGACCTGCAAACGGAAACAATACAGGATTTACGCCTGCTTGACACATATACTTTTACTTCCGGTGTTGTGAATAATGCCGAACGTTTCAGGCTGCATTTCGGAAATATCGCCACAAATGTTTCTTCATCTGATGTTTCTTCTGCACATGTTTATGTTCTGGAAAATACAGTTTATGTTAATATGGCAGAAGCAGGAACAGGCACTATTGAAGTTTATGATGTTGTTGGAAACATGCTGATCAGGCAGCAGTCTGTCCAGGGATTGAATAAAATTCAGCTCAATGTAAGCAATGGTATTTATTTTGTGAAAGTTTTAAATGGGGCTAATGTGCTTACAAAGAAAATAATGATTCAATAAAGAAGTGATTATATTTTTTACAGGGAAGCCTCTCCGATTTTTGAGAGGCTTTTTTTGTCAGAATAAAATTTTAAATTTGCTTTTCTAAATAAATAAAACATCCGGTTTTGTCAGAAAAAAAGGAAATAGCAGAAACTCCGTTGATGAAGCAGTATAATGCCATAAAGGCAAAATATCCTGATGCATTGCTGTTGTTCAGGGTGGGTGATTTTTATGAGACTTTCGGAGAGGATGCTGTCAAGACCGCCAACATACTCGGTATAGTGCTTACCAAGAGGGCCAACGGTGCCGCTTCTTATGTTGAACTGGCAGGATTTCCACATCATGCACTTGACACATATTTACCAAAGCTTGTTAAGGCAGGCTTCAGGGTTGCAATATGCGACCAGCTTGAAGATCCCAAGCTTGCAAAGAAAATTGTCAAAAGGGGCATTACGGAACTTGTTACCCCCGGTGTTTCTTATAATGACAAGGTCCTTGAACAGAAGCAGAATAATTTTCTGGCAAGCATTCACCTTGAGCCGAAAATCTCCGGTATAGCATTCCTTGATGTGTCAACAGGTGAATTCTATGTCACACAAAGTCCGAACGACCATATTGACAAGCTCCTGCAGAACTTCAAACCGAGTGAAATCATTGTCCAGAAAAACAAGCTCAGGAAATTTATTGAATGTTTCGGCGAGAAATTTTATACATATTCATTTGACGACTGGGTGTTTACAAAGGACTTCACCTATGAGCTTCTGACAAAACATTTCGAAACGACATCTCTTAAAGGCTTCGGCATAGAAGAACTTGAATGTGGAATTATTGCGGCAGGTGCGGCACTGCATTATCTTGCCGAAACACAGCATGACAAAGTAAAGCATATATGTAACATCTCAAGGATAGAGGAAGACAGGTATGTATGGCTCGACAGGTTCACAATCAGAAATCTTGAAATAGTCTCGTCCAATAATGAAAATGCAAAGACACTTATTGATGTGCTTGACCAGACGATATCTCCGATGGGTTCAAGGCTTCTGAAAAGATGGGTGGCTCTTCCGCTTAAGGACAAACAGCGTATCAACGAACGCCTTGATATGGTTGAGTACCTGAAAAAAAACCATGAATTTTCAGAGTCATTGCGCAAACAGATAAAACTTGTAGGCGACATGGAGCGGTTGATTTCCAAGGTGGCAGTCGGGAAAGTGGCTCCGCGCGAGATGGTGCAGATGAAAAGAGCTTTATATGCCGTTGAATCGGTAAAAGATGAATGTGCAAAAATAAAAAATACCGCCCTCAATAAAATTGCGGAACAACTTAATCCCTGTAAGATAATACGCGACAGGATAGAAAAAGAGATTAACCCTGACCCGCCTGCACTGGTAAATAAGGGGAATGTCATTGCAGGTGGTGTTTCTGCAGAGCTTGACGAATTACGCAACCTGTCGCATTCAGGCAAGGATTATCTTGTGCAGATACAGCAGCGCGAGATCAAAAGAACAGGCATCAATTCTCTCAAAGTATCTTATAATAATGTGTTTGGCTATTACCTTGAAGTTACAAATGCACATAAAGATAAAGTCCCTCCCGAATGGCACCGTAAACAAACGCTTGTCAATGCCGAACGTTATATAACTGACGAGCTGAAGGAGTATGAGGAGAAAATTCTTGGTGCTGAAGAGAAAATTCTGGAACTGGAAATGAAACTGTTCGAAGACCTGGTGCTTAGCCTTACAGATTACGTAAAGCCTGTACAGTTAAACGCTTCCCTTATAGCGCGGCTGGACTGCCTGCTGGCATTTGAAGAGATTGCACGCAGAAACAATTATGTAAAACCGGAAATAAACGAATCTTTAATTCTGGATATAAAAAACGGCAGGCATCCTGTAATTGAACAGCAGCTTCCTCCCGGAGAGAAATATATTCCGAATGATGTTTATCTTGACAATGACAGCCAGCAGATAATAATAATAACAGGGCCGAATATGTCTGGGAAGTCCGCTTTGCTGAGGCAGACTGCCCTTATTGTACTGATGGCACAGATCGGCTGCTATGTTCCTGCTGATTCTGCAAGCATAGGTATTGTTGACAAGATCTTCACGCGTGTAGGTGCATCCGACAATATTTCCCTTGGCGAGTCAACATTCATGGTTGAAATGAACGAGACAGCAAGCATCCTGAATAATATATCCGACCGCAGCCTTATATTGCTTGATGAACTCGGGCGGGGAACAAGCACTTACGACGGAATATCTATTGCATGGGCAATATCCGAATTCCTGCATGAACATCCTTTGTTCAAACCAAAGACGCTGTTTGCTACCCATTACCACGAACTCAATGAAATGGCAAAGACATTCAGGAGAATAAAGAATTACAATGTTTCCGTTAAGGAAATAAATAATAAAATAATATTTTTAAGAAAGTTGAAAGAAGGCGGGTCTGAGCACAGCTTCGGGATACATGTGGCCAAAATGGCTGGGATACCAAATAAAATCATTGACAGGGCTGACGAGATTCTTGTACAGCTTGAAAAATCCCACAGCAATGAACAGCTTTCCTCAGAGGTTTCAAAAGCAAAACCTGATTACCAGCTGAGCTTCATACAGCTCAACGACCCTCTCCTTGAACATATAAAAGACGACATCCTTAATACAAATATTGATACACTGACACCTGTTGAGGCATTGATGAAACTGAATGAAATAAAGAAACTGCTTGGGAGGAAATGATATAGAAGTTTGGAGTTTGACTATCCTTCAAGCAAAATATAATACGAGATAAGGTAAATTTTTTTACATTTGCTATATAATAGAACAGATTCCGGTACAGAAAAAATACATTTATGGAAATATTAATTAAAATAGCACAATTGATTTTATGCCTCTCGATACTTGTTATTGTTCACGAGTTCGGTCATTTTATTGCCGCTAAATTTTTCAAGACAAGGGTGGAGAAATTTTATCTTTTCTTCAATCCGTGGTTTTCTTTATTCAAGATCAAAAGAGGAGAAACAGAATATGGTGTCGGCTGGCTGCCGCTGGGCGGTTACGTCAAAATATCCGGCATGATTGATGAATCAATGGATAAAGAGCAGATGAAACAACCCCCGCAGCCGTGGGAATATCGTTCTAAACCTACATGGCAAAGGCTTATCATGATAATTGCCGGCGTTACAATGAACCTGATACTTGCTATTGCTGTTTATATAACTATGCTGTATTGCTGGGGCGAAGAGTATTTGCCTACTTCAAATCTTAAATACGGCATTGCGTGTGATTCGCTGGCTGTCGAAATGGGATTGAAAGATGGCGATAAAATTATAAGTGTTGACAATAAAACAGTAGAAAATTTCTTTAAGATTCCGGCTGAAATAATTATTAATGATGCGAAAACAATACAGGTTTTAAGGTATAGTAAATAAATTTTCTACTGTTTTATTGTCAACCCCACCACCAAACACACCCAACACA
>CAZSJF010000007.1:0-16163 GCA_964606705.1 uncultured Bacteroidales bacterium | reverse complement strand
AGGTTTTAAGGGATGGTAAAAATATGGATATCAAACTTCCCGCAGGTACAATACGTAAGATTATCAAAAATAAATCCATAGACTTTATTTATGCAAGATTTCCTTTTGAAGCGGAGGATTTTACATCAAACTCTGCAGCCAAAAAAGCAGGCATCAGAAAGGGTGACAGAATAATAGGTATTGATACGGTTAATACCTTATATTTTGATGAATTCAGAAAAGAAGTGGTTAAGTATAAAGGTAAAAATACTGTAATATCTGTACTCAGAAATAAAAAAGATACTGTAAAGGTTAATATTAAAGTAAATGATAAGGGTTTGATAGGAATACAGGCAAAATCTTTGGATAATTATTTTGAATTTAAGAAAATTGAATACTCTTTTATTGCTGCTATTCCTGCAGGTACTGCAAAAGCCTATAAGATGCTGGGGGATTACATAAAGCAGCTTAAATTGATTTTTTCTCCTGAAACCAAGGCTTATGAATCTGTAGGAGGGTTTATACGTATCGGAAGTTTTTTTCCTTCCGAGTGGGACTGGCAGGCTTTCTGGAGTCTTACAGCCTTCCTTTCCGTGATGCTTGCATTTCTGAATATTTTGCCGATACCTGCATTGGACGGCGGATATATAATATTCCTGCTTTACGAGATGATCACCGGAAGAAAACCGAATGAAAAAGTAATGGAATATGCACAGATAACAGGGATGATTTTACTGCTGGCATTGCTTCTTTACGCTAATGGAAATGATGTTGTGCAGTTATTTAAAAAGTAATACATTTGCAAAAAAGTTATAAGTTAATAGTTATTCGTTATTAGGAAAAAGGCAACAACAATTAACGAATAACGATTAACAGATAACTATTAACTTATAACAAAAACTGCCTGGGTGGCGGAATTGGTAGACGCGCTGGTCTCAAAAACCAGTGATAGCAATATCGTGCCGGTTCGATTCCGGTCCCGGGTACAAAACAGAATGAGAAACAGAGCGAAGAGCGAGGTTTCTCATTCTGTTTTTCTTCGCTCTCGCACTCATTCTCGTTTTGTCTTTTTAATTGAAACAGAGCGAAGAGCGAGGTTTCTCATTCTGTTTTTCTTCGCTCTCACACTCATTCTCGTTCTTAAAATTAATACTTAATATGTTTGATTCCCAAAATCTCGAAATTTCCTCCCGTTCGTCTCATACCTTCATTTCATTACGGCAGATAAATGTGACGAGTGGAAAATAATTTATCGTTTATAACGACAATAATAAAGCTGTTTTTAAATAATTTAATAAATTTGCCTCGTTCGGAAATGAGCGTGAGCAAGGAGAACTCTTTAAAGCTGGATATATAAAATGAATAGAAATTAATATGATGAAAAAAATAATATTTATTTTACTTTTTCTAACTTATTTTTTTATACCAAAAGTTATTTCACAAGTCAATTTATGGGATATACCAGGGGGATCGTTTATAAATGAAAAGGGGAAGGTTGTTTTAGAAACAGATTTTGAATGGGTAGATGATTTTCAGGAAGGCCTTGCGAGATTCTGTATAGATTCTTCTTGTATAAAAACCGGATATATTGATACTACTGGTAGAATTATTTCTTTAAAAAAAGGTTTTTTGTATCAATTTAACGAAGAATTAGCTCCTTATTACAGAAAGAATAAATTAACTTTTATTAATAAGATGGGGAAAACAGAATTTGTTCCTAAATATAAAAACTATATTTTAGGAGCTCCATTTGCACTTCGTGGCACTCCTCATTTTTCAGAAGGATTAGCATCAGTAATAATTTTTAAAAAAAATAATCCGGAATGGCATAATTATATATTTATTGACAAAAAAGGGGAAAAAGTATTTGATGAAAATTTTTTGTATGCAGATAATTATAGTGAAGGTTTAGCATTTGTTATTTTTCTTAATGGTGATAGAGGTTATATAAATAAACAAGGAATACAGGTAATAAAGTTAAATAAGGAAGAATCAGGTGCCAATCTCTCTGAAGGTTTTGCAGTTATAAGTGATACCTCAAATAATGAATATTTTATTAATAAAGATGGGAAGAAGATTGGTAATCATAATTTTCATAGTATAGAATCATTTTCCGATGGTATGGCTAGGGTTGGAATAGACAATAAATATGGATTTATTGATACAACAGAAAAAATAATAATAGATCCAATTTATTGTAATGCTAGCGATTTTTCGGATGGGGTAGCTTCTGTTTCTATAAATAGGAAAACGGCAGGCAAAGGAGAATATATAACGTTTATAATAGATAAAAATGGAAATCGTATATCACCAGAATTTAGAAATGCAACCATTTTGAAATTTAGAAACGGTCTTGCTTATGGGGCACAACAGACGGATAAATTTAATTGTGATATAAATTTTTATATAAATAAGTTGGGAGAAATAGTTTGGAAAGATACTATTTGTGTTGATTTTAACAAAGAAGGCGGATTGTAATAAGGATATGTTAAAATAAATTTATAATGCATATTAGATCATAATTATTAAAACATATCATTTTTTGGATATTTCCGATTTAACTACACATATTTCCCCTAGCTTGGCAGAGTCTTCGGTCTCTGTCGGAATTGGTAAATTCCGGAAAAAAGCTTAATTTTGGCACTGCGGGAAATAACGTAATCAATAATGTTATTCAATCTTGTATGTTATGAATGAAGATAAACACCGTTTTAATATTTACCTCCCGATTTTATTTTCTATAGTTCTTGCAGCAGGATTAATGCTCGGAGCAAGATTTTTAAAAAATCCGGTAACTGAAAATACAGGCTTATCAGGTATATCCGGTAAATTAAATAATGTAATAAATTACATTAATGATGCTTATGTTGATTCTGTTGATGACGATAAACTTATAGAAAATGCGGTAAACGGAATGCTGAATAATCTTGACCCCCATTCCTGCTACATAAGTGCTGAAGAATTTAATGAGGTTAATGACCCTCTTCTCGGAAGTTTTGAAGGGATAGGCGTGCAATTTCATATAATGCAGGATACTATTACAGTTATAAATGTCGTTGCAGGCGGCCCTTCGGAAAAAATAGGCATAAAAGCCGGGGACAGGATAGTTAAAGTTGACGGCAAAAATGTTGCAGGAGTTAAAATATCAAATAATGATGTCCTGAAAAAGCTTAAAGGTAAAAAAGGAACAAAGGTCAAAGTCAGCATAATCAGAAGGGGAGTTAAAGGATTTACCGAATTTACAATCACAAGGGATGTTATTCCGACATTTAGTGTTGATGCTGCATATATGGTAAATAAAGATATCGGCTATATTAAGATAAGCAATTTTTCCGAAACGACACATGATGAGTATGTCAAGGCTTTTGAGAGCCTGAAGTCGCGGGGGCTGAAGAAAATGATACTTGATTTAAGGGGTAATGCAGGCGGGTTTCTTAAGTCGGCAGTGGATATAGCTGATGAATTTCTGGAGGATAACAAATTGATTGTCTATACAAAAGGCCGTAAATCACCTGAAAAGCATATTTATGCTACTAAAAACGGAGATTTTGAACAGGGAGAACTGGCTGTTTTAATTGACGACTGGTCTGCTTCAGCAAGTGAGATCGTTGCAGGAGCCATACAGGATAATGACAGGGGGCTTGTCATAGGAAGAAGGTCTTTTGGTAAAGGACTGGTGCAGGAGCAGATGGGGATGTCTGACGGCTCTGCAGTGAGGCTGACAATTGCAAGATATTATACCCCGACAGGAAGGTGCATCCAGAAGCCATATCAGGAGGGTTTTGAAAAATATTACAGCGACATATATGAAAGGTATATGAATGGCGAATTTAAGTCTGCCGACAGTATTAAGTTTGCAGACTCACTGAAATACACAACACCTAAAGGAAAAGTTGTTTATGGCGGCGGCGGAATCATGCCCGACATATATGTGCCGGCAATGGATTATGGGAATTGTGAGTTTTATAAAAAAATCATTAATACAGGGCTGATATATCAATTTGCTTTTGAATATGTTGATAATAACCGTAAGATATTAAGTAATTACAAGGATTCGGAAATGTTTGAAAGGAGATTTGAAGTTGACAAAAAAATGTATGATGATTTTGTGGGATATGCCATGAAAAATGGAGCAACTTCTGCACCTGCCTGTAATCAGGTATCGGAGGATATGATAAAAACACAGCTTAAAGCCCTGATAAGCCGCGATATATTTGATGATAAAGGATATTATCCTATCATTAATAAAATTGACAAAACTTTTCTGAAAGCAGTGGAAGTTTTGCAGAAAAACTAATTTATGTAAGATGTAAAATGTTGCATGTCAAATGTAAAAATTATTGTCTGGATACTATGTTTGGCGTACATTTGACATAATACATCAGACATCTTACATTTAATTTAAACTAAACTATCCCTTATTTTTTTACTGTATTGTCCTCTGTTTCCGTTGCCTGTGTTGAATCTTCTTCAAACATAGCATTAGCCTGGTCTACAAGGCTGTCGCGTTCTTCCTGTATTACAGTTGAATCTTCCGTAACTTTGTTTTTATCTGAAGAGCCGCCGCAGCCTGCCATACAGAATAACGAAAATACTGCAAGAAATAAATATATTTTTTTCATATTTCAAAAATTTAATTATGAAGCAAACCTAAATAATTCTTGGTAAAATAGCAAAAAATTCCTTATTCTTTCAAAAACTTTTTTAACTTTGAGAACTGTATCTTGAAGATATTTTAGAAATGGATAATTTTGTTGTTTCTGCCAGGAAGTACAGGCCTGTTACTTTTGATACTGTTATCGGACAACCATCCATAACATCCACTCTTAAGAATGCCATCAGGAACAATCACCTTGCCCAGGCTTTTCTGTTCTGCGGGCCGAGAGGTGTAGGGAAAACAACATGTGCAAGAATCCTGGCAAAGACCATAAACTGCATGAACTTATCCGAAGACCTTAAAACCTGTGATAAATGCGAATCATGCGTTTCCTTTAACAGGTCTAATTCTTTCAATATTCATGAACTTGATGCTGCTTCCAATAATTCCGTGGAAGATATAAGGACACTTATAGAGCAGGTAAGAATACCTCCCCAGATAGGTAAGTATAAAATATATATCATTGACGAAGTCCAGATGTTGTCTCAGCAGGCATTTAATGCTTTTCTGAAAACCTTAGAAGAGCCGCCTGCGTATGCAAAATTCATACTTGCAACAACAGAGAAGCATAAAATAATACCAACAATACTATCAAGATGCCAGATTTTTGATTTTAAAAGAATAAGTATTGAAGACATAGCAAAACATCTGAAGTTTGTTGCTGACAGCGAAAATGTCACGGCAGACCCCGATGCATTGCATATCATTGCCCAGAAAGCAGACGGGGCATTGCGGGATGCACTGTCAATATTCGACCAGATTGTAAGCTTCAGCGGAAACAACATAACATATAAGGATATTATCGAAAACCTTAATGTACTTGACTATGACTATTATTTTAAGCTTATTGAATATTTATTAAAAGGGGACATAAGTTCTTCGCTGCTTCTGGTGAATGAAGTTATTGAAAATGGCTTTGACGGGCAGTATTTCATCACAGGGCTGGGAGAACACCTTAGGAATATTCTGGTCTGTAAAGATAGTATTACCCTGAAACTTCTCGAGGCAGGAACAAATATTAAGGACAGATATAAAGATCAGTCGGAAAAATGTTCACAGAATTTTATCCTGAAGGCTCTTGAAATAAACAGCAAGTGTGATGTTGAATACAAAAGCAGCAATAACAAACGGCTGCTCCTGGAATTATCCGTTATGCAGATGTGCATGATATCATCTATTAAGATGCCGGAAAAGGCAAAAGAAGAATTATCTTACCCTGCTGAAATTCCTGATAAAAGCGTCAAAAAAACGGAGAAAATTTCCAGAAGCAATGCCTCTGTTAAAATCGTGGAGGCGGATATTCCAAAAATACAATCCGTACCAACAGCAACACCAGGCATATCTCAGAATCCAGTAAAAGAGCAGCTTCCCAAGACAATATCCATATCAAAAAAAGAACTGTCAGAAAAAAATGTTGAGAAAAATCAGGTGAAAGAGGATTTGAATAAGTATGAGAAATCAAGTGATTTCACACAGACAGACCTGGAGAAAATATGGAATAAATATGCAGAACTTGTCATGGAAGATTCTCCTTCTTTTTACAGCACTCTGATGAAAAGAAAACCCGCCCTGCAGGAAAATTATGTTGTGGAAATATTGATTGACAATAAGGTGCAGGAAGGTGAAATCATGGAAAAGAAATCTGAGATGATGGAGTATTTAAGAAAGAATCTGGATAATTTTAAAATACAACTGAAAACTATTATTACGGAAAGCAAGGAAGAGGACAAGCCATACACTCCCGTTGACAAATATAAAAAAATGGCTGAGAAACACCCTGTATTGGATAACATGAAAAATCAGTTAAACCTTGAAATAGATTTCTAAAATCAATATTAACAAATTAAATCAAATATTATGAAATTGTTAAAATCCTTTTTGATGAGTTGTGCCTGTTTCAGCTTATTTATAGCTGTTTGTTCGGCACAAGATGTGAATTATGATCTGAACTCCAACCTGCCTATTGATGCTAAAATTATCAAAGGAAAACTGGACAATGGCATTACTTATTACATCAGGTATAATAAAGAACCTGAAAAAAGAGCTGAATTTCGTTTAGTGGAAAATGCGGGTGCAATTCTGGAAGATAAGGATCAGAATGGACTGGCGCATTTTTGTGAACACATGGCTTTTAACGGCACTAAAAACTTTCCTGATAAAGGAATGTTAAATTATCTTGAAAGAATAGGAATCAAATTCGGGGTTAATCTTAATGCAGGAACATCATGGGATGAGACTGTTTATGAAATTTCTGCCGTTCCTGTTGAAAAAACAGAAAATATAGATACTTGCCTGCAGATTCTTTTTGAACTTGCATGTAATGTGTCCTATGAGAATGAGGAGATAGACAAAGAAAGAGGTGTTATTGTTGAGGAGTGGAGGGCAAGGCGTAATGCAGACCTCAGGATGAGTGAGGAATGGTTTAAAAAAGTGTTTTATAATTCAAAATATGCTGAAACAAACCTTATCGGCGACACTGTCACTCTGAATCATTTTCAGTATGATGTGATAAAAAGATTTTATAAAGACTGGTACAGACCTGATTTGCAGGCAATAATTGCTGTAGGAGATTTTGATGTAAAGGCTATGGAAGAAAAGATCAAAAAAGTTTTTTCCCAGATTCCCAAAAGAGATTCTGAAAGAGAAAGAAAAATATTTGAAATACCGCAACATACTAATACCCTTGTTTCTATAGAATCCGATAAAGAAGCTCAGAATACAACGGTATTTGTATTTTACAAGCATCCTTTGTCTTTTGTTCAGACTGTAAGTGATTACAGGAAACAAATATCCGCCCAGCTTTATTCTGAAATGATAAATAACCGTTTGAAGGAATTAACACTTAAGGAAACACCTCCTTTTGTTTTCGGACAGAGTGAATATACCAATTTTATAGGCCCTTTGAAAGTATATATGTCTGTTGCTGTACCGAAAAACGATCAGGAAGAGATAGCTTTAAAAACACTGCTGGAGGAAAATCAAAGAGTCAAACAACATGGTTTTGCTATTACGGAATTCGAAAGAGCAAAGGCATCGCTGCTTAAGAGGATTGAAAATCTGTATAATGAAAGAGATAAAACCAGGTCAGAGTCTTATGCAAGGGAATATATGGGTAATTTTTCTCTGCTGAGCAAAGACCCTGTTCCGGGAATAGAATATGAATATGGATTATATAAAAAATTCATTCCTGAAATCACTACTGACGAAGTAAATAATCTGGCAAAAGAATGGATGACGGATGATAATATGGTTGTAGTTATTACTGCTCCTGATAAGGAAGATGTTAAATTGCCTGCGGAGAAAGATGTTCTGGATATGATAGCATCTGTAAATGCTTCCACCATTGAACCTTATGTTGATAAAGTTTCAGACAAGCCTTTATTCAGCAAAACATTGACACCTTCTAAAGTAGATAAGACTATTAATAATAAATCATTTGAATCTGTTGAATGGAAACTGAAAAACGGTGCCAGGGTGATATTAAAATCCACTGATTTCAAAGACGACCAGGTATTATTTACATCATACAGTTTAGGAGGCTATTCTTTATATCCCGTAGAGGACAATATGTCGGCAAAATTTACTACTGATATCATCACAGAAAGCGGTATCTCGGAATTTTCCCAGACAGAACTGGATAAGATGCTTTCAGGCAAAATTGTCAGTGTCAGCCCGTGGATATCGGAAATACAGGAAGGCCTGAGCGGAAACTGTTCCCCGCAGGATTTTGAAACGATGCTGCAGCTTATAAATCTTTATTTCACCAGCCCGAGAAAAGACAAAGAAGCATTTTCATCCGTCATCAATAAAAATATCAGTATTATTGAAAATAAAAGCGTTAATCCTGATGCTGTTTTTCAGGATTCCATTCAGGTGATAATGTCGCAGAGCAGCCCTTTTGAAAGGCCGCTGACAAAAGAATTACTCGGAGAAGTTGACTTTAAAAAAGTGCATTATATCTATAACCAGCGGTTTGGGGATCCCAGCAACTTTACTTTTTTCTTTGTCGGGAAACTCGATATGAAGGCAATAAAGCCGTTGATTGAAAAATATATCGGAGGCCTGCCCGTGGTCAGCCGCAATGAAACATGGAAAGATCTGAATATCGATCCTCCTAAAGGAATTGTCGAAAAGATCGTCAGCCTTGATATGAATGTTCCGAAAAGCACTGTATATATATCTTTTACGGGGGACTGTGAATATAATTTCAAGAACAGGATGTACCTGCTTGCTTTGAACGATATTTTACAGATGACTATTCTGGAAACTGTACGCGAAGATGAAAGCGGCTCATATAGCCCTTATATATCGTCTTTTTGCTCTCATTACCCTAAAGAAACATATGAATCCGACATATTTATTGAATGCGCCCCTGAAAAAGCTGAAAAATTGTCAAAAATTGTCTTTGATGAAATAGAAAAAATAAAAAAGAACGGGCCTGCAGAAGATAAACTGAATAAATTTAAGGAAAACAGATTAAAGGAAAGGGCGGAAAGACTTAAGGAAAACAAATTCTGGCTGAATACTTTGAAAAATTATGATATAAATAAGGAAAATCCTGAGGAATTTCTGGAATTTGAAAATCTGGTAAAAGGATTAACTGTTGAAACGCTGAAGGAAGCTGCAAATAAGTTTTACAAGAGCGACAATTATATTAAAATTGTTGCTATGCCGAAAAAGTAAGTGTCATATTAATATTTCCGGAATTCAAAAATGAACGATAATGATAAAATATTAAATGATATAACCGGTAATGAATACAAGTATGGCTTTACTTCCGATGTAGATACAGAGATAGTTCCGCCCGGGTTAAATGAAAATGTAATACGCTTTATATCGCAAAAAAAGGAAGAGCCTGATTTCATGCTTCAGTATAGGCTCAAAGCTTATAAGCACTGGTTGAAAATGAAAGAGCCCCGATGGGCCAATCTGAAATTTCCTTCCATTGATTTTCAGAAGATCAGCTTTTATGCAGCACCTAAGAAAAATAAGGACGCAGAAGGGATAGATCCGGAACTGAAAAAAACTTTTGATAAACTGGGAATATCTCTTGATGAGCAGAAGAGATTATCAGGAATGGCTGTAGATGCGGTTTTTGACAGCGTTTCGGTCGCCACAACATATAAGGAAACATTGTCAAAACATGGTATTATCTTTTGTTCAATAAGCGAGGCTGTACGGGAGCATCCCGATCTGATAAAAAAATATCTGGGAAAAGTTGTTCCTCATACGGATAATTATTATGCTGCTTTGAATACCGCAGTATTCAGTGACGGCTCTTTCTGTTATATTCCGAAAGGCATCCGCTGCCCGATGGAGTTATCTACATATTTCAGGATTAATGCCGCAAACACAGGGCAGTTTGAAAGGACGCTGATAATTGCAGAAGAAGGCAGTTATGTCAGTTACCTTGAAGGATGCACTGCACCTATGCGTGATGAAAACCAGTTTCACGCCGCTGTTGTTGAAATAATTGCAAAGAAAAATGCGGAAGTAAAATATTCCACTGTCCAGAACTGGTATCCGGGCGATAAAAACGGCAAAGGCGGGATTTATAATTTTGTTACAAAAAGAGGATTGTGTGAAGGCGACAGCTCCAAGATCTCATGGACACAGGTGGAGACAGGCTCTGCAATTACATGGAAATATCCGGGAACAGTCCTCAAAGGAAATAATTCAAGTTCCGAATTCCATTCGGTTGCAGTAACCAATAACTATCAGCAGGCGGATACAGGAAGTAAAATGATACATCTGGGGAAGAATACAAAAAGTACAATAATCTCAAAAGGGATATCAGCAGGGAAAAGCAATAACAGTTACAGAGGGCTGGTGAGAATAGCAAAGAAAGCTGAAAATTCCAGAAATTATACCCAGTGTGATTCCCTGCTTATAGGCGACAAGTGCGGGGCACATACATTCCCGTATATTGAAGTTAATAATAAATCTTCAATAGCTGAACATGAGGCAACAACTTCGAAAATCGCAGAAGACCAGCTTTTTTACTGCAATCAGAGAGGCATAGATACTGAAACTGCAGTGGGCCTGATTGTCAATGGCTATGCCAGAGATGTTTTAAATAAACTGCCAATGGAGTTTGCCGTGGAAGCTCAAAAGCTTCTGTCTGTGAGCCTGGAAGGCAGTATAGGGTAATTGTTTTTAAAGAAATTTAACCGTTATTTTAAATTATTACGAAATGTTAAAAATAAAAAATCTCAGAGTATCGATCAATAATAAAGAGATCCTGAAAGGGATAAGCCTTGAGGTGAAAGCAGGAGAAGTACATGCAATCATGGGGCCTAACGGCTCGGGTAAAAGCACTCTTGCCTCTGTGCTTGCAGGGCGTGAAATATTTGAAGTTACCTCGGGAGAAATTTTGTATAAAGGTGAAAACCTGCTTAAAAAAACACCTGAACAGAGGGCAAAAGAAGGAATATTCCTCGGATTTCAGTACCCCGTTGAAATTCCTGGTGTAAATATGCTCACGTTCATGCGTACCGCTGTCAATGAAAAAAGAAAATATAAAGGATTGGAACCACTTGATGCTGCAAGTTTTCAGGCACTCATGGAAGAGAAAAAAGCTTTTGTGGAGATAAGCAGTAACCTGACTGCCCGTTCTGTTAACGAAGGCTTTTCAGGCGGAGAAAAAAAACGTAATGAAATATTCCAGATGGCCATGCTTGAACCGGAGCTTGCAATACTTGATGAAACAGACTCAGGCCTTGATATTGATGCACTGAGAATCGTTGCAAATGGTGTTAAAAAGCTTAAGACAAAAGATAATGCAACTATTGTTATAACCCATTACCAGAGGCTTCTGGATTATATCATACCTGACTATGTGCATGTGTTGTATGACGGGCGGATTGTTAAATCAGGGGGCAGGGAGCTTGCCCTTGAACTTGAAATAAAAGGCTATGACTGGATTAAAAAAGAACTCGGAGAAAAATAGAGTTTATTCCAAATTAAAAATTATAGTATTAAATTTGAATAAATATAAACAACCTAAATATGTATGATTTCTTTGTGAACCTCTGTGTCTTCTTTGAGAAACTTTGTGTAACCGATAGCTATCGGTTAGCTATTTCACAAAGGCTCACAGAGTTTTCACAGAGATTCACAAAGAATTGACTATAAAATGTGTAAATTAATAAAATACCTCATTCGGTATAAACATAGTGTCTAATAAATGGCAGATGATATAAAAAATAAATTCATTTCTGAGTTTGAACGGAACAGAAATATTCTTTTGCCGGATAGTAATCCTGTTGTAGGAAATATCCGTGCCGTGGCTTTTGAGAAATTTAAAACACTTGGCATTCCTGATAAAAATGACGAGGAATGGAAACACACTGATATCAATCCGTTTATAAAACCTGATTATATCCAGCATATAAAACGCCCGGGATTTGAATTCAAAATAGAAGAGGTTTTTAAATGCGATGTGCCTGAATTAAACACATTGTCACTGATCACTATTAACGGATGGTATTTTCAGCAACATGAAAAATTATCTTCAATACCTGAAAACTGCATAGTAGGAAGCTTTGCCGAAGCAGTAAAGAAATATCCGGATATTGTCGAGAAATATTATTCCAAATATTCCTTCGACAGTAAAAATGGGCTGACTGCTTTGAACACGGCTTTTGCACAGGACGGGATATTCATATATATACCACGGAACACAAAGATAGAATGCCCTATACAGATAGTGAATATCGTCAATTACCCTGAAAACTCAATAGTGCAGCAAAGAAATCTTATCATAGCGGAAGAGGGAAGCGAAGTGAAACTGGTCTTTTGTGAACATTCGCTTTATTTCAATAAGAGTTTTATTAACTCGGTTACGGAAATCATTGCCGGGGAAAATTCAAAGATAGATGTTTATAATGTGCAGAATTCCAGCAATAATACTGCCCAGCATTTTGAGCTTGATATATGCCAGAAAACAAATTCCAGGGTAACTTCCGGTGTTTTTACACTGCACGGCGGTTTTGTAAGAAACAATACAAATGTTTTGCTTAACGGTGAAAAATGTGAAACGGAACTTAACGGCCTGTATTTATCCGACAGGGAACAGCATGTTGACAACAACACATTTATTGACCATGCTTTTCCGAACTGCAGGAGCAACGAGAAATACAAAGGTATTATTGATGATAAGGCACACGGGGTGTTCAGCGGAAAGATCCTTGTAAGGCAAAATTCCCAAAAGACGACAGCTTTCCAGTCCAATAACAACCTTCTGCTTACTGATGAAGCACGGATAAATACAAAACCCCACCTTGAAATATTTGCTGATGATGTAAAGTGCGGACATGGAGCTACAACAGGGCAAATGGATACCGAAGCAATGTTTTATCTGCGTTCAAGAGGAATAAACGAAAACGAAGCACGGCAGATGCTCATGTATGCCTTCGCTGCAGAGATCATCAATAAAATCGACATAAAACCTCTGAGAGAAAGAATTGACGACCTTGTGTCAAAACGCCTGCGAGGGGAACTGTCAAGATGTAATAACTGTGTTATTAAATGTTCATAATATCTTTACCATGAAAAACCCGTTACCACAGCAAGTTTATATTAAAAGAACAACAGAAAAGTCTTACGGTATAAGGGGTGATTATTTCAGAGACCAGACCGCTATCATTCATTCAATGCCTTTCAGGAGGCTTAAGCATAAAACACAGGTTTTCTTTTCTCCCGAAAATGACCACGTGTGTACAAGGATAGAACACGTACTTCATGTGGCAACAATAGCTGCCACAATATGCAAGGGCCTTATAATGCACGGCTGGGAACTGGAGCCGGATATGGCTTATGCAATGGGGCTCGGGCATGACCTCGGCCATGCACCTTTCGGCCATGCAGGAGAAAAAGCACTGGATGAAAAACTCAAAAAAAATAAAAAAGGGTCTTTTATTCATGAGATAAACAGCTACAGGATAATTGAACACTTGTCAAATTACGGCAAAGGGCTTAATCTTACCTATGCGGTGAAAGACGGTATAATATGCCATAACGGGGAAAACTTTGAAGCACAGCTGAAACCTGCAGGTAAAGAAAATATATTGGATAACATAAAAGACAGAACGTGCATTCCAAGTTCCTACGAGGGTTGCATTGTGAGGTTTTCGGATAAAATAGCATATCTCGGCAGGGATATTGAAGATGCTATAATTGCCAGATTCATTAAAAGAAATGATATCCCCGGAAATATATCAGGAGAACTTGGCGATAATAACGGGGATATTATAAACACCTTTATAATGGACCTGATAAACTTTTCAAAGGACAAGGATTTTATCGGGTTCTCTCCTGAAAAACAGAAACTGATTGAGGAGCTCAGAGAGTTTAATTACAAAAATATCTATAACAACAGTAAAATGGTGGTTTATCAGGGATACTGCGTTAAGATTATAAATGACCTTTTCGATTACCTGTCGGCAAAATATCATCATTTCGGCAATGACTACAAGAAGTATGAAGAAGGGGAAATCAACCTGGTAAGAGAATTCGGCAATTACATTTCAAAGATGGAAACTGTGTATATAAAGCGGAAAGAGAATTATTCCGAGCAGATCATTGCCGACTACATAGCCGGAATGACTGATGACTATGCCCTTGACTGCATGAAGCAGATATCAATTCCAGAGCCTATCAGGTTTAGGAAATAAAGCGGATTAGTTTTACATCGAAGCTTGTGAAAATTTATACTAAGCCACTTTCAAGAAATCAGGTTGGATTGAGGGTGAAATTACAGCTTTATAGTTTCTGCTATGCCTCATTTTCACCACATAGCAACATAGAACACATAGTAATTTCACATAGGATATAATCTATGTGTTTTTCTATTGTGACCTATGTGCCTATTGTGGTTCATATAATTTTTGCTGTTTATTTTAATAATCTTGTCAGGGGTTCAGTATTATTTTGATATTTTGTTTATGCTTAGAGTACCCTCTCTGATTTCTTTGGGAAAATATATGTAATAAAGCCCTTGCGCCAGTTTTTTGTTTTCAATTGCTTTTCCGTTAAACATAATTTTATATTCATAATCAGGATTCATGCAGGCGATAATAATCCTGCTTTTGTCAGAACCGGTAGTATAAAATTTCAGCTCTGCTGTAAGAGAAGTGTTATCATCCGAAAAAATTTTATTTCTTATCCATGTGTCAAATCCGCAGGTGAGGTTACCCGGAATATAATATGCGGCAAACCATGACATCACAGTACAGTTAAACCCTGAAATCTGCTGCCATCCTATGCCTCTTGCGCTTTCAATTTCAAAATGTTCAGGACAATTATATGTGGCTTCTGTTTCTTTTTTCCATGTGTCTAAAGCAGTATGAGCTATTTTGTAAGCAAATTCATCTTCACCTAAATCTAACATTGCCTTCCATAAAAGCCATTCATGAGGGAATAACACTGACCCATTACAATAGCCGTCTTTTTTGTAATACGGGGCAGCCATTTCAACAATGGAAATGCCTACCGGTGTCCACAATTTATTTTCTGACATAAGGTTATTCAATATAGCTTTCTGTTGTTCCTGTGTGCACATCCCTGTAATTATGGGATAAACACCGTCCAGCCCCATGTTAAAATTAACACCGCTTTCATATTTTAAAATTTCTTTAGGATTTCCTTCGTCGTCGTGTACTACATATCCGAAGTAACCCGCACTGCTATCCCATGAATATTTCTGCAGCGATTCGGATAATGTTTTAATATCTTCATCAAATACTGCAATATCATCACTCAACCCTAACTCTTGCGCTGCCATTTCTAATATTTTCGCAATACGGATGCAATGAGCAGTCATGCACACAGGAGCAATAATTTTCTTTAATTTGTTTTTATAAACAAATACCTGCGGAGGATAATCATCCCATCCCGTATTATAAAAATAATCCCATGTACTTATAAGGTTTGATTTTGGCATTCTTGTGGTAGAACCTCCCATTTTTCCTGCAAGAAAAAGATAATATTGTTTTAACCGGGGATAAAAATATTCCAGCAATTTTCTATCCTGGGTTTTGTTCCATATTTCAAGAAAAGAATATATCTGCGTTGGCACAGGTGTTCCGTGATGTATAAAAGCATTATGTATGTCGCCCGGCTCTGTCAGATAAGTATTCAGATTCTGAACAGCAAGGTCAATATTTATTTCTGTTAATCCTAAGTCTGTAAATCCTGCATCCCATGTATATAAGCAATCCCAATACTTGCCAGGCACAAAAGCTTTTATATAATTCCTTTTTGTGTATATGGGATAAATTATGTTTGTTAATGTTACTGCCGCCACTAACTGCTGGCTGAAAAGATATTTACTGCCTTCAGGAGAGCAATTTGGTTTAACACTATGGCTTTTAGCATTCTGGTATATTGTTTCACAAGATTGCATGTTATTGAAATCATTGATTTTATTAATAACATCATCCTTATTTCCTTCACATACAAAGCCATGTATGACTTTCAAAGAGTTGGGTTCAACTATCAGAGGGCGGAAATAAATATTTGTATAATG
>CAZSJF010000006.1:0-21729 GCA_964606705.1 uncultured Bacteroidales bacterium | reverse complement strand
AAAAGTTCTTCAGGCTGGAAAAAATGTATAACAGGCATTTGTATCCTGTCAGAATTATCTGAATTCAATTTCTCAGTCTCATTTTTCAGGTCATAGGTATAAAAGCCCAGGAGCCAGTCTTTTGTTTTATTGCAATATTCTTTCAGAGAGTCGAAATTGTTGTTGCCAGAATCATTTTGTTCGCTTATTGTACCGGCACCGGCTATAAATTCATATTCTCCGTATCTGTCGTTTTTATAACTGTTACTGTTCAGACAGCAGAAAACATTGAAACTGTAAGCCCGGTTTAAAAGCTTAAGTTTAATACTGTCAGTATCCTGAATGCTGTATGACTTAAATTTTCTCATTTGAAAACATAAAAGTATTAAAAATCTTGTTTCATTTTTTATAATGTTGTAATTTCGGGAATTCTTTGTAAGAGAAATTTATTTTTTTTCAGGTCAGATGTGGAATTTTATTGTCAGGCTCATATTAAGGAACAGGCTTTTTAATCTTATAGCTATTCTGTTGATAACTGCTTTTATGGGCTTTTATGCATGGCGTAATCTGGAATTATCATACCAGATGGCAAGAATGCTTCCGGAATCCGACTCTACCTATATAAAATACCAGAATTTTAAAAAGCAGTTCGGGGAAGACGGGAGTGTACTTTTTGTAGGCATTAAAGATAAAAGAATATACAGCCTTCCTGTATTCAATCAGTGGTATGACTTAACATACAGAATCAAAAATCTTGAAGGTGTTGAGGAAGTTGTTTCCATTGCCAAGATGTACCAGCTGGTAAAGAATCCTGAAAAGAAAAAAATTGATTTTAAACCTGTTATTCCTGTCAAACCGACTACACAATCTGAGCTCGACAGTTTAAAGCAGAATATTTTTTCCCTGCCGTTTTACAATGGATTGTTATATAACGAAAATACCGGTGCCACAATTATGGCGGTCACACTTGACAAGGAACAACTGGACACCAAGAACAGGGTAACCCTGCTTAAATCCATTAAAGGTATCTGTGATGAGTTTGGCAGAAAAAATAATATTGATATTCATTATTCCGGGCTGCCTTATATAAGGACAGTAATATCTAAAAAAGTGGAGGACGAGCTTAAATTCTTTATTCTGATGGCTTTGCTTGTTACTTCAATAGCTTTATTATGTTTTTTCAGATCATTCAAAGCCGTGCTTTTCCCTATGATTATTGTTGTTATAGGAGTAATATGGGCATTAGGAATAATTTCATTATTCGGATATAAGATAACTATTCTGACAAGCATTATTCCCCCCTTAATCATAGTTATAGGTGTTGAAAACTGTATATTTTTCCTGAATAAGTATCATTATGAGTTCAGGCTCCATGGCAATAAAACAAAATCATTGTCAAGGACAGTTCAGAGAATAGGCAAGGCGGCTTTTTTAACCAACCTGGCTACGGCAGCAGGTTTCGCAACTTTTGTCATAACAGGAAATAAAATACTGGTTGAATTCGGTGTTGTATCTTCCATTAATATTATCTGCGTATATCTGCTTTCACTGTTTCTCGTCCCTATTTTCTTCAGTTACTTTGATCCTCCTAATACAAGGCATATCAAGCATCTTGATAATAAATTCACTCTGAAAATAGTTGAAAAGATCGTTTATGCCGTATCTAACCGGCGTTCTGTGATATATGTTACGGCCGTTATATTTGCAATTATCGGCATTATAGGTGTTACAAGGCTTAAAACCACAGGATGCATTGTTGATGATGTTCCGAAGAAAGATCCTCTCTATGTTGACCTTATGTTCTTTGAAAAAGAGTTCAAGGGGATACTGCCTTTTGAAATATCTATCGATACAAAAAAGAGAAAAGGTGTGATGCAGCTTTCAACAATACGTAAAATTAACGAGTTACAGGATACTCTTGCCACTTATCCGGAATTTTCGAAACCGCTTTCCATTGCTGAAGTGGTAAAATTTGCCAAACAGGCCTTCTATAACGGCAAAGAATCATATTATGACCTGCCTGACAACAGCGAAAAAGGATTTATCCTTTCCTATGTGCCTAAAATGAAAAAAGGGGAAAAAACAATACTTAATTCATTTGTTGATACGAACCTGCAGCTTACAAGAATAAGCGTACAGATGGCCAATATCGGTACAAGGGATATACAACGCATCAAAGATGATTTAAAACCCAAGATAGATTCCATATTTAATCCTAAAGACTATAATGTCGAAATGACCGGCACCAGTGTCGTATTTCTGAAAGGCTCTGATTACCTGGTAAATAATCTTGCTGACAGTTTGATATTTGCAATTATTATTATCACTGTTCTGTTAGCCACGCTTTTTACGTCTGCCAGAATTGTCGGGGTTTCATTGATTCCTAACCTGCTGCCTCAGCTGCTTACTGCGGCTCTGATGGGATATTTGTTTATATCCCTGAAACCGTCAACAGTCCTTATTTTCAGCATAGCATTGGGAATATCAGTTGATAACGCCATACTCTATCTTTCAAGGTTCAGGCTTGAACTGAAAGGGAGTAACTGGAATATTAAAGATTCAGTGATCGCCGCTTTGCGTGAAACAAGCTACAGCATGATATACTCTTCAATAGTGTTATTCCTGGGATTTTCAATTTTTACTCTTTCATCTTTCGGTGGTACGCAAGCTTTGGGATTTTTAGTTTCATTTACCTTGTTTATAGCGATTCTTTCAAATCTGTTACTGCTGCCTTCATTATTATTATCGCTGGATAAGAGGATCACTACAAAACAATTTGAAGAGCCATTACTTAATATTGACATCTTTGATGAGAATGGAGATGCTGAATTGCCGGAAGAAAAAACAAATAACACAGTAAATTAGTGTTAAGTTAAATATGAATTCTAATAAAATTAAAATTTAATATGCTTAAGGGAAAAATGTTTTGGTTATTGGTTAATGGTTATCCGATAGCTATCGGATAGCAGCTGGTTTGGTCTAAAGTCTATGGTTATAAGTCAATTCTAAAGACTTATAACATAAAACCAAACTTACTGCCTAACCCAAAGACCTAAAACATTGATTTCTTTAGTATAATAATACACCAGTTTATTATTAACATAACATTAGATTAATTATGAAGGGAATTATTTTAGCAGGCGGGTCAGGGACCAGGTTATATCCCATATCACTGGCTGTTAGCAAACAGCTGATGCCTGTTTATGACAAACCGATGATATACTACCCTCTCTCTGTATTAATGATGGCGGGTATTTCTGAAATACTGATAATCTCCACACCACATGATTTGCCCAGTTTTGAAAGATTGCTCGGTGACGGAAAAAGTCTCGGATGCTCTTTCAGTTATGCTGTTCAGGAAACACCTAACGGGCTTGCACAAGCTTTTGTTATAGGAGAAAAGTTTATCGGCAAAGACAAAGTTGCACTGATACTTGGCGACAACATTTTTTACGGAACAGGATTGCAGGAATTACTGCTGAAAAATAACGATCCTGACGGCGGTGTTGTTTTTGCATATCATGTTTCAGATCCTCATCGTTATGGCGTTGTTGAATTTGACAAAAACAATAAAGCTGTTTCCATAGAGGAAAAACCAAAGCATCCTAAGTCAAACTATGCAGTTCCGGGATTATACTTTTATGATAATTCCGTTATAGGAGTGGCTAAGAATTTAAAACCAAGTGCAAGGGGAGAGTATGAAATCACTGACGTTAACAAATGTTACCTGGAACAGAAAAAACTGAAGGTAGGGATACTGAGCAGGGGAACAGCATGGCTTGACACCGGAACTTTTGAATCCCTGATTCAGGCGGCACAGTTCGTCCAGGTCATTGAAGACAGGCAGGGTATGAAAATAGGATGTATTGAGGAAGTAGCATACAGAATGGGATATATTAATAAAGAACAGCTGAAAGCTGTTGCCCAGCCTCTTTTAAAGAGTGGTTACGGGGATTATTTGTTAGGTTTGATATAAATAACGGATTATACATTGTTAGAATAAAAAATAAGATAAATATGTATAAATTCAGTTTTCTTCTGTTTCTGATGATTATAAGATTTACAACTTATTCCCAAATAGACACCACTGGCATAGTAGGGAAATGGATTGAATGTTATGGAGATAAATTAGATTCAAATAAAATTTGTGACAGCACCCCTTCACCAATGACTTATGAGTTTCGTGAAGATGGGACGTGTTCTTTTTTTGACGAAGGCGAAGGATACATAATTATGGGGAAAAAATATAAATATTCTGATGGAACGTGGAGTTATAATGGCAAAACATTAATCATTAATGGAACAGTAGATCAAAATGGCATGAAATTTCCAGATCAGAAATTTAATGTTAAGTGGTTAAATCCTACATTATTTTATGATATCGGAAAGGAATCAGGAGAAGATAGCCCGTTATTTTATATATATTTCAAAAAAAGGAAGTAAGTATTACCTGAGAAAAATGAATATCCAACATCTCATGGATGTAGAGCGTATAATCCCATACAAAATATATTAACTTTAATTATGCAAACACTGTATTCATAAAAAGTCAGATAGTATCTGAATCTATACAACATTATTGCCCGATAACAGATTTTTTCTTAATTTTGCCCCTCTTTGATTACAAACAACATTTAGAGGATTATGGAGAAGAAATACCCTGAATATAAAAATCTTGACCTGCCGAAGATTAGTGAAGAAATTCTGAAATACTGGGACAAGAGCAAAATTTTTGAAAAGAGCCTTGAAAAAACAAAGAATTGTACTCCTTTTGTTTTTTATGAAGGGCCCCCGTCAGCAAACGGAATACCGGGAATACATCATGTTATGGCAAGAGCTATAAAAGATATTTTCTGCAGGTATAAAACTTTAAAGGGATTTTATGTAAAACGAAAAGCAGGGTGGGATACACACGGGCTGCCTGTTGAAATAGGCGTGGAAAAAAAGCTTGGTATTACAAAAGATGATATAGGTAAAACCATTTCCATAATAGATTACAACAAGGAATGCCGTAAAGATGTGATGAAATACAAAGACCTGTGGGATGAACTTACAATAAAACTCGGCTACTGGCTTAACCTTGACGAGCCTTACATAACATTTGACAATAAATATATTGAGAGTGTATGGTATCTGCTGTCAAAGCTCTATGAAAAAGGGCTTCTGTATAAAGGATACACCATACAGCCATATTCTCCTGCCGCAGGAACAGGTTTAAGCACACACGAACTTAACCAGCCCGGATGCTATAAGATGGTCAAGGATTCTACTGTCGTTGCTCAGTTCAAAGTGATTAGAAATTCCGAATCCGAATTTCTTTATAAGCTGACTGATACAGAAATATTTTTTCTTGTATGGACGACAACTCCTTGGACTCTGCCTTCAAACACAGCTTTGGCCACAGGTGAAAAAATAATTTACAGCGTTGTGAAAACATTCAACCAGTATACAAATAAGGCTATTACTGTTATACTAGGCAAAGATTTACTTGATAAATATTTTCCTGAAAAAAATAAAGAACTGCTTCTTGAGGATTACAAACCAGGCGATAAAAGTATTCCTTTTAAAATACTCGGAGAATTTGAAGGTAAAAAACTTAAGGGCATAAGATATGAGCAGTTATTGCCTTATGCACAGCCTGAAGACGGAGATGGCAAACCTTTCAGGGTTGTGTGCGGAGATTTTGTTTCAACGGAAGAAGGTACCGGTATTGTCCACATAGCGCCGAGTTTCGGTGCTGATGACTTTAAAGTGGCCAGGGAAAACGGCATCGGCTCGCTGACAATGGTTGATAAGCACGGAAGATTCATTGAAGCGATGGGCGAGTTTGCAGGAAGATATGTGAAAAACGAGTATGACCCGGTTGCTAAACCCGCTAATGAAACTGTTGACATAGACATTATTGTCAAACTGAAATCAGAAAACAAAGCCTTTAAAACAGAAAAATACGAACACTCTTATCCGCACTGCTGGAGGACTGACAAGCCCATACTTTATTATCCGCTTGATTCGTGGTTTATCAAAACCACTGCCTACAAGGAAAGGATGATAGAACTTAACAATACTATTAACTGGAAACCCGAGTCAACAGGTACGGGGCGTTTTGGCAACTGGCTGGAAAATCTTGTTGACTGGAACCTCTCGCGTTCACGGTTCTGGGGGATACCATTGCCTGTATGGACATCTGAGGACAAAGAGGAGCAGATATGCATTGGCTCTGCCGAACAACTTAAAAAAGAAATTGAAAAGTCGGTAAAAGCAGGATTCATGAAAACCAATCCGCTTGATTCATTTGTTCCGAAAGATGTCTCAAAAGAAAATTACGGAAAATTTGACCTGCACAGGCCTTTTGTTGATGAGATTATCCTTGTGTCGCCAAAAGGTAAAAAGATGTTCAGGGAAACAGACCTTATAGATGTATGGTTCGACTCAGGGTGTATGCCTTATGCCCAGTTCCATTATCCGTTCGATAATACAGAGGAATTCAAAAACAGTTTTCCTGCTGACTTTATCGCTGAAGGTGTTGATCAGACAAGAGGATGGTTTTTTACACTGCATGCCATAGCTGTGATGCTGTTTGACTCTGTATCATTCAAAACCGTTGTGTCAAATGGCCTTGTACTGGATAAAAACGGTAACAAGATGTCTAAGAGGCTTGGCAATGCTGCAGATCCGTTTGAAATAATAAAGAAATACGGCCCTGATGCCACACGCTGGTATATGATCACGAACACACAGCCATGGGATAACCTGAAATTTGACATGGAAGGCATTACTGAAGTGCAGAGGAAATTTTTCGGAACGTTATACAATATATATGCATTTTTTGCTCTGTATGCCAATATTGATGCCTTTACATATAAAGAAGCTGAAGTGCCTGTTCAGAAACGCCCTGAGATAGACCGCTGGATAATATCCGAACTTAACACCCTCATCAAAAATGTTGATGAATATTATGCAGACTATGAGCCAACCAAAGCCGGCAGGGCTATTCAGAAATTTGTTGATGAACATCTCAGCAACTGGTATGTAAGGCTTTGCAGGCGCAGATTCTGGAAAGGTGATATAAGCGAAGACAAAATTTCAGCTTATCAGACTCTTTATAGGTGCATGGAAACGATCGCACAGCTTGCCTGTCCCATATCTCCCATGTTCATGGAAAAGATATTCACTGACATGAATGGAGTTACAAAAAGGCATAGTGTGGAGTCAGTCCATCTGACAGACTTCCCCAAGGCCGATGATTCTGTAATTGACAAAAAACTTGAAGAAAGAATGCAGCTGGCACAGAAAATATCTTCAATGGTGTTATCACTGCGTAAAAAAGAAAACATAAGAGTGAGGCAGCCGCTTACAAAAATAATGCTCCCTGTGCTGAATGAAAATTTTAAGCTGCAGATAGAAGCAGTTAAAAACCTCATACTATCAGAAGTTAATGTTAAGGAAATTGAATATTTGTCAGGCACAGAAAATATTCTCGTGAAAAAGGTAAAACCAAACTTTAAAGTTCTCGGGCCTAAGTGCGGAAAAAAAATGAAAGCTGTTGCTGCTGAAATTGAAAAATTCTCACAGGAAGATATAAGCAGAATAGAAAAAGAAGGGACATATATACTAAACATAGAGAATGAAAAGACAGAAATATCGTTATCTGATGTAGAGATCATGTCGGAAGATATACCTGGATGGGCTGTCAACAGCATTGGGCCTCTGACTGTCGCCCTTGACATTACGATTACAGAGAAATTAAAGGAAGAAGGTGTTGCAAGGGAACTTATCAACCGTATTCAGAATCTGAGAAAAGACAGCAACTTTGAAGTGACGGATAAGATCAACATACAGATAAAAAAACATAATGAAATAAATTCGTCAGTAAATAATAATATTTCTTATATTTGTACTGAAACTTTAGCTAAATCATTAAAACTGGTTGATGACATTCAACAGAAAAATAAAACTGTTGTTGACCTGACGGATAATATCAGCACAGAAATTTTTATTGAAAAGTTAAATTAAAATTATCTTAAACTTATGGCAACTAAGGAAAAAAGAGAAAAGACACGATATTCTGATGAGGAATTAAAGGAGTTCAAAGAGATCATCCTGAAAAAGCTCGAGGAAGCCAACAAAGATTACAAACTGCTGAAGGATGCTTTTACCAGCAAGGATGATAATGACACAATGGACACCTCGCCTACTTTTAAAGTATTGGAAGAAGGAAACCAGGTGTTATCCAAGGAAGAAAATGCACAGCTTGCTTCCAGGCAGGAAAAATTCATAAGAAATCTTGAAAATGCACTTATAAGAATTGAAAACAAAACTTACGGTGTGTGCAGGGTTACAGGCAAGCTTATACCTAAAGAAAGGCTCAGAAGCGTTCCTCATGCTACTTTAAGCATTGAGGCAAAAATAGAACAGAACACCGAAAAAAAATAAACATCCTTTGAAAAAGGCTTTACTGATAATCCCGTTTGTTATCATTGCCGACCAGATCCTCAAGTTCTGGATCAAAACACACATGTATATCGGGCAGGAGATACATGTTTTCGGAAACTGGTTCATAATACATTTTACCGAAAATGAAGGCATGGCCTTTGGCATGAAACTCGGTATCCATGACGGAAAATTAATCCTGAGCACTTTCCGCATAATTGCTATCATAATTATCGGGTACTACCTTTATACTTTAGTAAAGAAAAAAAAGCATATAGGATTAATATGCAGCATATCATTTGTGTTTGCAGGTGCTTTAGGAAACATGATAGACAGTGCTTTTTACGGGCTTGTATTCAGCGAAAGTTTTCCGTGGGCAGGCAACATAGCTAACTTTTTATCACACGGAGGCGGTTATGCCGCTTTTCTGCATGGAAGAGTTGTTGATATGCTGTATTTCCCCCTGATAGAAACCACATTCCCGAATTGGTTCCCTATATGGGGAGGCAATGAATTTGTATTTTTCCGCCCCGTATTCAATATTGCTGATTCCTCTATAACAGTAGGAGTACTTCTATTGCTTATATTCCAGAAAAAGTTTTTCGACAAATGAACATCATTGATGTAATCCTTTGCATACCTCTGCTATGGGCAGGTTATAAAGGTTTTTCAAAAGGGCTGATCATTGAACTGGCTTCTCTCGCGTCATTGATACTAGGGATATTCGGAGGAGTATATTTTTCGGATTATACAGCCGGGTATCTTTCAGATAAGTTTGAAATAAGCACCAGGTATATTAATATCATAGCCTTTTCCGTAACATTTATTCTTATTGTCATAGGAGTTATATTTATCGGAAAACTTGCAGAAAAACTTGCAAAAGTAATCGCCATGGGATTTTTCAACAAACTTGGAGGCCTGATTTTCAGCGTACTTAAGTATGCATTTATTCTCAGTATTATTCTTTTACTGATAAATAGTTTTGATACTGACGAGAGCATAATGACAAAGGAAAACAAAAACAATTCTGTGCTTTATAAACCAATCTCTGTAATAGCACCTACAGTAATTCCTAAATTAAAAAAATGTATTATACCTGTAAAGAATCAATTCAAAGATAAATAATCCTTATTTTGTTCCGGGAAAGGGCGATAATTTATCTGCTTCTTCAATAATAAGGCTATTAGGGTTCTTGGGAAGAGTAAAAATAAATTTTGTCCAAACGCCAAGTTCGCTTCTAACCCATATTCTACCTTTATGATTTTCAACGATTTGCTTAACGATAGAAAGTCCAAGCCCTGATCCTGTACTGATGTCTTTAGGAACATTTTTAGCCCTGTAAAATTCATCAAAAACTTTTGAAATTTCTTTCTGAGGAATTCCTATACCGGAATCAGATATCTCAGTTAATATATGATCATGGTGGTTTTTTACAATTAATTCTATATGTCCTTTGACATGGGTATATTTAACGGCATTAGTTAATAAATTAGAGTATAATTCTTCAATAGTAAATGGATCTCCTATTATAGAATGAATGGTTTTATCAATAGAAACATTTAAATCTATTGATTTATCTTTAGCAAGAATCTCAATGGTAGGAACAATTTTATTTATCAAATCCCGGATAGAAAATTTTTCAAATTCTATATCCTGATTCAGTCGTTTATTTGTCAGATTCAGAAGGTCTTTGACAAAACTGGTCAGCAATTCGGTCCGTTCGGAAGCACGGTTTACAAATTCTTTCTGCTTTTCATTTAACGTTCCTATTATCTCGGTGCTGACCACTTTCAGGCAACTGATAATTGCTGCAAGGTGCCCTTTTATATCGTGTGTTACCCGTAATAAATATTCATTTTGCAGCTTGTCTTTTTTTTCAAGTTCTAAATAAGTCCTGACATATGTTTCTTCAATCCTGATAGATCTGGTGAAAATCATATGTGTCAGACTAACCATAAAAATTGAAGTAAAAATGTAAATAGAACCTGCCCCCAAAATATAAAATTTATTTTGATATAGATCTTGATTTACAAAACCACCCAAATGATAATGTGGAATAATTCCATAACATTCAAAAAATGCCAATAGCATTATAAGGATTAATGCAAAAGCGGTATGCAAATAGCTTTCAATAGTTGAAAATATTGAACTGGCTATAATCATATGGAAGAAATAAAATATAATTATTGGATTTTCTATGCCACCTGAGTAATGTAAAATCAAGGTTAAAATTATCAGGTCTGAAATGATTTGGAAATGTATTTCCCGTTTGATCCATGTAATCACCCTGTCGCTTTCTTTCTTTATGATATATTTCAATATCAAAGTGTGAAAACAATTTAATAATAGTAAAAAAAAGGAGAATAAATAAATATGAATATCATGTATTGATATCTGTATGAAATTTTTAACAACAAAGGACGAAATAACAAGAAGTAATATGGCAATCCATCTGATTCTTATAAACCATTTGGCAAACAAGACATGAGCCGGAACCAGATTTTTATCCATATTAATGCAGGTTTTCTGTAATAATAATCAGTAAAAAAGTATTACTGATAAAGGTGTATTAGCTTTTGTTTAAACTTTAAGCATATCTTCTATCAGTTCCACCAGAAGAAGAGGGTCTATAGGTTTATCCTGAAAACGGACATTAGGCAGCATTTTTTCATCTTCTACAGCAGAATACAAATTTACACCTAACTGATCAACCATTCCTGTAAGCAAAATGATAGGCATCTCTTTATATTCAGGTTCTTTTTTTATAAGATGCAATAAGTTATATCCTTCAAGATTCGTATCCATCATCACGTCAAGGACCAGTAAATCAGGCTTTTAATTCTTAAGTTTAGTAAAACCTTCTTTGCCGTCAAAAACAGTGATTACATCATAACCTTTGCTTTCAAGAGTAACCTGAAAAGATCGCAGAAGATCTTCATCATCATCAATTAATAAAATCTTTTTTTCATATTAAATGGTTTTTATACTATATACTATAAATAAATGTTCTTAAACTGCTGACTATACAAAATTAACATTATTTACCTTAAAATAAAAATCAACATACCAATTACTCTTTAAGAAACCTGTTTACTTCAAGTAACAGTAACTCAAAATCTACCGGTTTACTCAAAAAACTGTCAAGCGGAAGGAAATAGTTGCTTCCACTGTCACTTTTATAATCAACACAAATACTTCCATCCATATTATGAACTTTTAACACCTCATTTTTTTCAAATCCGGGGACATTACTCATATGACGATACATTTCAACCATTTGTTCACAAGCAAGAACAGTGTCAATTCCTGTAAGTATTATTACCGGAATAGATCTGACTTCGTCATCAATTCTTATTTTTTTATTGAGGTCAAATCCGGCATTATTGGTTTCCATGTGAACATCCAGAATTATCAGATCGGGCTTGAAAGCTTTTGTTTTCTGGTAACCTTCATCTGCGCTGTAAGCTAATTCGGTTTTAAAACCATAATTTTTCAGCATAGTAGAAATTGCTGTAATAAAATCGCAATCATCATCAATTAATAAAATTTTTTTCGTTTTCATATTTAGATTTTTTGAAATTATTTATGCGAATCAAGGGTAAAATATTTCATTGAAAATCAATAGTGTCCTAAATAATTTTTTAGAAAATCAAAAATAGTCATTTTGTTGAATAAATCAACTATTTTTCTGCATTTTTAAAAAACCCAGAATATAATTGAAAAATTAGACATACATATTACGTAAATCTATAGCGGAGTTACAGATTAATGATTTTAGTTAAGTTAATATTTTAGAATTGATTATTAAAATTTATTTATGTATGAATTATTTTTTTTGCATTCCGTTACATCAATACGTTTAATTCCGCTATAAATATTCATTTTATTTCCTCTTGCAAAACCAATAAGTGTTATATTTTTTCCCCTGCACAATTCAATTGCCATATTAGTGGGTATAATTGTTTCATTTTCGGTAACTAATCAGATGTAAAATTAGCGATTAAATTCAAACCGACAATAACATTTTTATTAGATTCAATGATAGTATCAATAATCGAGTGACTGATATTCCATAAGGAAGATGGATGAAATTAACGGCTTTGCAAAGAATCAGTCCAAGGATAAATAATTTTTGCTCCAGTAATATTACATAATTTTATTTGACTTTCTTCTTTTTACGCCCACTTTCATCCCGTAAGCAATAAAATACATAACAGGTATGAGGACTAGTGTAAGGAATGTGGCAAATCCCAGTCCGAATACTATAGTCCATGACAACGGCCCGAAGAAGCTCACACTGTCGCCGCCAAACCATATATGAGGATTAAGATGAGTAAACAATGTTTCAAAATTGATATTGAGCCCTATTGCAAGAGGTATCAGTCCGAGCATTGTTGCAAGCGCTGTCAGCAGGACAGGAGTGATGCGGGTTTTGCCTGCTTTGATGATTGCTTCCCTTGTTTTCAGTCCTCTTTTTTTAAGGACATCGGTAAACTCAACAAGCAGAATGCCGTTCCTGACAACAATTCCGCCAAGGGCAACTATTCCCATGCCTGTCAATGCTACTGAAAAATCCATTCCAAAAATAGTGAATCCCATCAAAACACCTATTGTGCTGAATATTACTTCCGACAGGATTATTATCGGTCTACTGAGAGAGTTAAACTGTGTTATCAGGATAAAGAATACAAGGCATAAGGACAGGAACATCGCTTTTATCATAAACATCATTGTTTCTTTCATGTCCTCATTTTCGCCTGTCAGGGTTATTTCTATACCTTCTTTTTTCTTAAAACCCGGGATTTTTTCAATTATTGCCTTATTGATGTCGTTTGCATTATAACCTGTCAGTACATTTGAGCCAAGTGTGATGACTTTTTTAAGATTATTTCTTTTTATTCCGCCGTAACTGTTTTCATATGTTATCTTGGCAATAGCTGAAAGCGGTATCTGACGCAATATTCCGCTTGTCATATCACGGTAAACAATTTTTAGGTTCAATATCCTGTCAATATTCTCCCTGACATCCTTGCTGTATCTTAATTGTATGGAGTACTGATCTTCATCCTCGCGGTATTTTGAAATTTCTTTTCCAAGTATTGCAGTTCTTATTTCATTTCCTATCTGCCCTGTTGATATTCCTTCGCGATTGGCGCGTTCTCTGTCAATGTCAATAACTATTTCTGGTTTATTCAGGTCAAAGTCGGATTTCAGCTGTTCGATCCCAGGTATTTTAAGCGATTCGATATAGTTTTTGAAGGCGGTTGCATCTGAAACAAGGTCTTCTATGTTGTCTCCGCTTATTTCTATGTTAATAGGTTTTCCTGAAGACGGCGGCCCCATCTTATGAGCGTCAACGCTTATCTCGGCACCAGGAATATTTTTCACCACTTCCCTTATCTTATCCAGATACTGATTTGTTGAAACACCGTGCCTTTCTGAAAAATCAACGAATTCAACAGTAACCTTTCCTTTATTTGACGTTGAAGACCTGTCAAACATATTTTCAGAAGCCCCTATCGAAACATTAGAAATCATCGATTCCAGAATAGAATTATTTTCTCCTATAGTGCTTTTTATTCTCTTCTCAACAACTTTGGTGATTGAGTCAGTAACTTTGACATCGGTGCCGACAGGTAATTTTATATATGCATATACATATTTGGGCTCACCTCCAGGAAAAAACACCGTCTTTAAATTTGAAGACAGAAATAACGATATGAACAGTAATAAAAATGTGGTTCCAAGAATATAATAAGGACGGGCTTTATGTAAAGACCATCGCAGGAGGTTTTCATATTTATCCATCATTGCAGGGATGAACTTATGCTGAAACTTTAACAGAATCTTAAATCCAAAAATGTTATGAAAAGCAAAAAATACAGCGACAAATAAAGTAAAATTACCTATTCCGTTAAAGCCTAATACGTGAAAAAGCACGCCAAATGAAGCAATAATAAGGCTTATCTTTGATATTTTCTTTTTGTTGCCTGATGTCTTGTCGTCTTCATCATGTTTCATGAATGAAACTGCAAAAACAGGATTGATGATGTATGCAACAATAAGGGATGCAAATAAAGTAAGTATCAGAACAACAGGAATAAAATGCATGAATTTGCCGACTTTTCCCGGCCAGAATACAAGAGGAAAGAAAGGGGCAAGGGTGGTTAATGTACCGGAAAGTATAGGCCCGAAAACTTCTCCTGCAGCGTATTTTGCAGACTGTACAATATTAAGTTTACCCTTATTCTGTTTGAAAGTTCTGTGGGTGTTTTCAATTACAACTATAGCATCATCAACAACGATACCCAACGCGAAAATGAACGAAAACATTACAAGCATGTTCATTGTAAAGCCTATGCTGGGAAGTACTATATAACACAGGAACATTGACAGAGGCACTGATAGTCCAACAAAAATAGCATTTGTCAGCCCCATGAAAAACATCAGTATTATCACAACAAGGATAAATCCTATAATAATGGTATTATTGAGGTCTCCGAGGGTGTTTCTTGTGAATTCTGACATGTCATTGGTTATGGAGACATTAAGTTTAGAAGGATATTTGGTTTTATGAAGTTCTTTAAGGGCTTCTTTTATCTTATCTGAAGCATCAAGGAGGTTCTGCCCGCTTTTCTTTATAACATTTAATGTGACAACATTTTTTCCGTTCAGCCTTGCATAACTTTCCTGGTCCTTGAAGCCGTCTTTGATGTCAGCAATATCCTTTAGTGCTACTGTAGCACCGCTTGAGGAATGCAGATAAATATTTTTAATTTCCTCTGTATTTTTGAATTCTCCTGTAACTCTTATTGAACGGCTCATTCCCTGCATGTTGATATTGCCGCCGGATATAATCATATTTTCATAGGCCACAGCCCTCTCAATATCACTGAAGGTAACACTTGCCGCCTGCATTTTATACATGTTAACATCTATCTGTATCTCTCTGTCCAACGCGCCTATTATGTCAACCCTGGTAATTTCTTTGAAAGACTCAATCTTATCCTGTGCTATCTCGGCATATTTTTTCAGTTTATTCAGTTCGATATCACCTGAAAGGTTTATGTTCATTATAGGGATTTCAGAAAGGTCAATATCCATCACCTGTGGGTCGCCATATTTGCTTAAATCACTAGGCAGATCTTTTTTTGTCTTGTCAACAGCATCTTTGACTTTCTGCTTTGCATCTTCTACTTTTATGTTCTCGCTGAACTCAACCGCAATCATTGAGAAATCCTGAATGGAATTGCTGGTGATTTTTTTTACGCCGTTAATAGATTTGATGCTTTTTTCAAGGGGCCTGGTGATAAGGTTTTCCATGTCAGCGGGAGCAGTTCCCGGATATATGGTATTAACAAGTATTGTAGGTATGACAATATCAGGTATTTGTTCTTTGGGAATGGATATGTAATTAACTATCCCGAAGACGGAAATAATAATTGCCAGAACATATATGCTCGTCTTATTGTCAATAGCCCAACTTGTAGGCCTGAACTCTTTAAAATGCTGTTTCATCTTTCTTGCCCTTTGATTTCCAAGTGAAAAATTTAAAATTTTACCGACTGCCCTTCCTCAATATTCTGATAACCTGCAGAAATTATCTTGTCGCCTGTTTTCAGGCCTTCGGTGATTTCCACAATTCCGTTATATGACTGACCTAGTTTTACGAGTTGTTTTTTTGCAACATAATTATTGTTCTGTTTTTCGACGGTAAAAACATATTTATCGTTCATCTCTGTCTGGATGTAATTAACAGGTAATGCCACCGCAACAGGGTTTGTATAATCCTTTATTTTAATAACGGCTATCATATTTGCCCTGTATTCAATATCGCCGGGTTGAAGATTTATCTCAATAGAAAATGTCCTGTTAGTAGGATTTATATATTTGCTTGAAAAGTCCAGTTTTGCAGGGATATCCTTGCCCAGGTCGGGGAAATAAACAAAGACGTCATTCCCTTTTTTTATTCTGGCTGTATAAGATTCTGCAACATCAGCCACTACTTTTGTATGGAAAAAGTTAATGATCCTGAAAAGCGGGAGGCCGGGAGCTACAGATTGCCCAACTTTTACCGATTTATCCTCGACACTACCGTCAATAGGAGAAGTTATTTTGTACATGTCAATCTGTTCAATCATTGTTGCTTTGCGGTTTTCCAGAGATTCCTTGTTTGTTTTGGCTGAAAGGTACTGTACTTCAGAGCCTATTTTCTGATCCCACAGGTTTTTCTGTTTGTTAAATAAGCTGGTCGCCAGGTCTATCTGCGTTTGTATCTCCTTTAAAGCCTGCTGCATCTGCTGGTCATCAATCTGGGCAAGAACCTGTCCTTTTTTAACAGCATCCCCTGCACTGACGAAAACATCGGTGATAACACCCATAGCCCTTGCACTGACGCCAACGTTTTCTTCTCCGTCAACTCTTCCCTGCACTTCAATGTAATGATTGAATTCCTGGGTTTTCACCTCTGTAATTGCGACATCGGCCACTCTTCCTGAATTCTTTGTTTCTTCCTTCTGTGTACTGCTTTTACATGCAAATAAAAAAGCCAGTATGATCCATACAAATAATTTTTTTCTCATAATCCCTTATATTTTTACTTTGACATTTTTTCCAGTTTAGACATTGCTGTTACAAGCTCAATTATTGAAATATAATAGTTTGACTGCGTCTGCAGGTATTGGCTCTGTGTCTGTGTCAGCTCCATGCTGCCTGCAATCCCTTCCTTATATTTTATAATGGTTTTTTTGTATATTTTTTCAGCCAGTAAAATATTTTCTTTATTGGTTCTGAATTTACTTAATGCTGTAAGATATGATGACTGGGCTTCTGCAAACCCTGTTTTTAATCCTGTTTCTACCTGCTGTTTTGTATTTGATGCTTTTTCAAGCCCGATCTTAGCCTGCTGTATTCTGGCTAATTTCATCCCGCTGCCGAATATGGGGATATTAACGCTTAATCCTATGATATTGGGCGGAGTGAAAGAAAATGAATTTTCATTGAAATTTTCCTGATGGTTATAATATGCTGCAATATCAGGCAAAAAAGATGTCTTCTGAAGTTTCAGGTTCATACCTGCAAGTTTTTCCTGTGTTTCCACCAGCCTGAATTCTGAATAATTCTCAACCTTAAATTCTTTAAGTGCGTAACTGTTAAGGTCAACACTGTTTATAAGCACATCCAGCCTGTCGGTTAATACAATGTTTTGTTCCAGTGTAATTCCCATCTGAAATTTCAAAAGATTTTTGACAACTTCGATCTGTCTTACAAGCATTTCATCGGTATTCTTCAGGTTGCTGAGTGTCAGCTGCAGCTGTTCAACGTCGGTTTCTTCAACCAGCCCCTGTTCGTACATAGCTTTAACATTATTCAGCATTTTTTCCGTGTTTGCATATATGGTATCCATGAGCAGCTTGTTTTCCTGTGCTATCAGGACAAGATAGTATGAATTTGAAACGGATTCAGTAATGTCATTCTGTGATTTTGTGATTGCCAGTTCTGAAAGCTGCCTGTAAATCCTTGATGTCTGTAGTCCTACAATATAAGCTCCGTTAAAAATTATTTCAGTGAGAGTAATATCGTATGTAAGCCCCCATTTCATATCGTCTTCAGTGATGGGTTTCGTATTTGAATCCGGAGCAGGGATTGTCGGAATCCATGTCCCGCCTGAACTACCGCCAAGATACTGGTCAACACCATACATCCATCCGCCCAGCATGGTTAAACCTGAGAACTCTTTTATTTTGTCGGGTATTGTAAGCATATAAGAATATACCAGCTTAGAATTTATCTGAGGCAGGCCTATGGCTGTGGTTTCCCATATTTTCTTCTTTGCACTTTCAAGGTCAAGATTTGCATTCTTTACAATAGGATTGTTCTGTAATGCATAATCCTGTGCTTCCTTAATTGAAAATTTTAAAATGCTGTCTGCCTTTTCCTGTGCCTGAGAACCTTGCAAACCGGCAGATATAAACAACGGCACAATACAAAACCTTAAAATCACTGCTCTTCTCATACATCAATAATTATATTTTCCTTTTAGATACTCAATACCTTTCGGAGTTGCTATGGCTCGTATATGATACATGATTATTTCTTTTATCAGCCCCTGTTCCTTAAAATTATATGAAGGGAAAATATCGGGGTTGAAAATTATTTCCATAAGGGCAACATACAGCTTTGATATTATATCTATCCGGAGTTCTTTCCTGTAAAACCCCTCATCTATTCCTTTTTTTATGTTTTCCTGTATGTTTTCCAGAATATGTGTCTTACGGTATTCATTAAGTTTTTTCAATGCTTCAGGGTGGTACTTCTGCAGATCATTAAAAACAGAAGGATTCAGTTCCTGTATCAGTTTCGACAGGTTCTCCGTTATGTCCAGCAAAGTGTCAATTGAATTCTGCTCTTTGTTTATAATGACTTCAAAGTTTGAACGCTGCTTTGACACATAATGAAAAACAACCTTTTCAACCAGCTCATTTTTGTCTGAAACATACTGATAAAGTGTTTTTTTTGATATGCCGAATTCTTTCGAGATATCATCCATTGTAACGCTTTTAATACCGTACTTTATAAAAAGCCGGGCTGCATTTTCCAGTATATTTACAAATTTTTCATCCATAAGGGGCAGCAAATATAAAATAAAAAACTATGGAAACAAAAATTTTATTTAAAGTTTCCTGAATAAATTATTCTGCGAAACAAAAATTTTATAAATACCAATATTAATAGAGCAACGAAAAGCTATATTTGGTTGATATACAGATGCTTATTTAGGTTTATCCCGCTCCTTTTCGTATAGGAACAGACAGCAGTACATTTTTTCTCATTTTAACTCCGTTCATAATAGTCGGAGCGTACTTCAATGGTTTTATAAGTCTTATAACCTCTTCATCTATGCCTTTTTCCAGGCTTTTTATCACTGAAAAATCAGAGAGTGTCCCGTCCGTTTCAACAATAAAACTTATTATTACTTCGCCTTGTATTACTTTGCTTTTCAATTCATCAGGAAAGACAATATTATAATAAAGGTATCTGTATAATGAATCATCCCCCGGAGGGAAATATGCTTCCTGGTCAACATTCACCTTCATATTCTGAGGGTCATTGTAATTCTGTGCAAAGCATAAAGTCTGCAATGCTAGATAAATAATAAGAAGAACAGCCTTTTTCATAAGATTATTGTTTTTAATTGTCTGGCAATAATAAAATTGTTAATCGTTATTCGTTATTTGTTATTCAGAAAGAGGACGTTTTACAACTATTAACTAATAACATATAACGATTAACAGTATTTTTAAATACAAATGTAAATAAGATTTAGATAATACTTTATCAAAACGTATGATTTTATATACAAGTATTAATTATGTTCTGAAAAAACTGAAATTCACTTTTCCGTATCTCCTTTGTTCAGTAAAAAAATCATGGTCCGTAAAATTAATATCTTTGGAATGTTCTATGATTAACCATCCTTTTTCTTTCATTAGATTATTTGCAAAAACCATGTTATAAATAGCGGCTGTATTTATGAAATCGTACGGAGGGTCGGCAAAAATTATATCATAGGTTTCTTTATGGTGCTTCAGAAAATGGAGTACATCCGTTTTAATTATTTTTAAATTGCCGAGGCTAAATTTTTCTGCTGTGTTTACGATGAAAGTTGTGCATTTCGGATTAATATCGACAGCTACAACCTTCTGCGCTCCTCTTGATGCAAATTCGTATGATATGCTTCCTGTTCCTGAAAACAGATCCAACACGTAGAGCCCATCAAAATCCACATGGTTGTTCAGTATGTTGAACAATGACTCCTTGGCCATATCGGTTGTAGGCCTGACAGGAAGGCCTGCGGGAACATTTATTATTCTCCCTTTATGTTTGCCGCCTATTATACGCACAGATTGACATTTAAAAGGTTATAATAAAAATGTGACGGGATATCTTTGAATTTATAGCTATAGTCAAAGGAATCATTTTTATCAATAAAACCGATATTTCTTACATATTTATAAAGGATTTCATAAAGGGCAGAACCTTTTTCAATTTCTCCTAAAAGAGTTATACTGGCGGTTTCAGGATTCAGTTTAAGCTGTTCGGTTACAAAAAGGATATAATAGATAAAATCTTCACAGCTTTCATATCTGAAATTGTTATAGAGGATAAGTTTTTTCCCTTCCAGCACCACTATTTCAAACATAGAAGACATAACATTTACAAATACCTGCCTGTCGTCACGGTTTTTATACCTCACAAGAAGGCTTTCCACAAGGGCGCTTGAAGAGTGTTGTGTATTGCATCCCGGAAAAAATCCCTTTATTGTTTTTAAAATAACCGTAGGTATAGCATACAGGTTATATGCTTCAAGGTTCTGCAGTTTGTCATAGGCTATCTCTTCATCATTACTTAGGGAATGGCTGAAATCAAGATAAGTGTTTTTTTCCTTTTCTTCAAAGAGCGGAGCAGGCACGAAGGATGTTTTCTGATTTACCCACGTAAAGACTACGGATTTATATGTGCTTTTTAAAAAGTCAACCTGCGAAATTATCTGCTCAATGCCTTTACATATCTTTTCAGGGTTTGATGTTCCGCTGAGAAGATATGACTGCAAAACTATATATTTGTTTCTGTCTGCATCCTGAATACAAAAGTTAAAACTTTCCGCACATGCCTGAACAACCAGTTTGTAATTCAGGGTTGAGCCTTTGTCAAAAGATTCATCGATGATGTTTACATGAGGTTTTATTATATCTGCCATCGGATCAATATTTTTTGTGAATTAATGTGTTTTTTTATTACTGCTCAATGCCATTATCTTTAATTTTATTTAATTTAATAATATATTTTTTATTATCGTGATTTGTTTTAAGCCATAATTTATTATAAGTTAATTTAATTATTTCAAATTTTAAATCGGATTCATTAAAAGGCCCAAATCCTGTTTTATAACGAAACGACGATGTATCTAATAATATTTCAAGAATTTCCTTTTTATCAATTATCTCCCAGTTACCAAAAGGAAGTCCTGCTTTATCAGTTGTATCTATTTTTAAACAATAATACATCCAAAAAAAATATTTCCAATAATCAGGTTTTGAAAAAGCAAAATCTAAATAACATCCACAACTATCATTATATAACTGTGTGGAATCAATACCATCAACATAATATTCTTCAACTTTCCAAAGTGCTGTTATTCTTTGTGCTTTGCTTCTAAAGCTTATCAAAGGGCCATCTTCATATTTACAATCACTAACAAATATTATTACATAGAGAAAAAATATTTTTAATGATTTGTGCTTCATAAAACCTTATTAA
>CAZSJF010000005.1:0-24326 GCA_964606705.1 uncultured Bacteroidales bacterium | reverse complement strand
AGGCGGGGACACAAAGGCACTAAGTTTCACCAAACAGCTGACAAAATTGTTAAAAAAGTCATATTGAAAATTAAATAAACCACAATAGGCACATAGTCCACATAAGAAAATCACATAGGCTAGATTCTATGTGAAACTACTATGTGTTCTATGTTCCTTATGTGGTGAAAGTCAGACATAGCAGAAACTATAAAACTGAAATTTCATCCTCAATTCAACTCGTTTTTTTTGAATGCGGTCTAGTATAAGTTATCGGGTTGAAAAATCTGCTAATGAAGAATTTTATACACAAGTTCCTTTAACAGTTCTCCTTCAGCAGTGGATATGTTATCAATACCTTTGGATTTAAGGTCATATTTTCTTAAATCGGACATTATTTTAACAGCCCTGTTTTTATTGTGATTTTTAGCTGCAGTCTGATAATCATTAACAAAGTATGGATTAACAGAGAGGGCGGCCGCAACATTATTTCTTGACTTATCAGCAAGGCTGTGGTAAATCAGAATTTTTGAAAAGAAACCATACAATACACTCAGGGTTTTAACTATCGGGTTGTCTTTTGAATTGTCTGCAAAATAATTCACTATCTGGTTTGCTTTATAAATATCCCTGCTTCCAATGGCTTTCTGAAGTTCAAAAACATTAAAATCCTTGCTGATGCCTATATTTTCTTCAATGTGCGCAGCATCTATTTCAGTGCCGGGGGGGACATTTATCGTAATTTTAGTTAATTCATTCACTATCTTGCTCAACTCTGCCCCTACATATTCAGACAGTAAAAAGGATGCTTTCGGGGTAATTGAATAATTTCTTTGTTTAAGATAATCTGTTATCCATTCGGGAACCTTATTGTCATACAACTTTTCAGATTCAAACAACACCCCGTTTTTTGCTACAAGTTTTGCAAAAGTTTTTCTTTTGTCTATTTTACCGTATTTATAGCAGATCACCAGTATGGTTGATTTCAGCGGATTTTCAAGGTATGCTTCAAGAAAGTTCCTTTCGTCTTTTTTTTCTTTACCGTTGGGGATAAAATTTTTTATATCCTGTGCTTCTTTAACAATCACTATATGGTAATTGGACATCATGGGAAAACGCTTTACATAGCTGATAACAGTGGCAGTATCGGTATCACGTCCGTAAACAAGGGTCTGGTTGAATTCCTTTTCGCTCTCTGTTAAAATATTTTTCTGAATAAAATCCGATATTTCATCAATATAATAAGGCTCTTCGCCCGCAAGAAGATAGACGGGAAAATAAACTTTGTTCTTAAGGTCAGAGATGATCTGTTCAAATTTCATATATGCTCATTTAAACATGTATGGCAAAAATACAATTTTTTATATACTCTCCGATAAAATTATCATGTGTAACATTAAGGCATACAGATAGTCGCAATTTAAAAAATATTTGACGATAAAAAATTTATTAGTAAATTGCACCTGAAAAATAATAATAACTTAATAACTGATGTTACGAAAAAATGAAATTAATATAGGTTGTACACATACAAAGCGAATTGCTGTTAACAGGCAAGCTTATAGCTGCAAGCCACAAGCTACAAGATTAAAAGAACTGATAGCTTGCAGCTTGTAGCCTGCAGCTTATATGTAGGATTTATAAAATTAATTTGTATAATATTAATCAATAACTATAAAAATGAAAGCACTGATAATAGAGGATGAAATTTCAGCATCAAAAAGGCTGACAAAGCTGATAAATGAAATAGATCCCTCCATTGAAATATTAAAGACCCTTGAAAGCATAGAAGACTCGGTAGAATGGTTCCAGAACAACGAAGAGCCGGACCTTATTCTTTCAGACATACAGTTATCCGACGGCCTGAGTTTCGAAATATACAACCAGGTCAATATAAGCTGTCCGATAATTTTTGTTACGGCATATGAAGAATATGCCGTGAAAGCTTTCAAATTAAACAGCATTGACTACCTGCTGAAGCCTGTAAATATCAACGACCTCAGAACGAGTATCGAAAAATATAAAAAAATGAAGGATACTCTTTCAGATACTCAGAACAACATTCAGACATTACTGGAACACCTGAATATAAAAAAGCCGGAATACAAAACACGCTTCCTTGTTAAGATGGGTGAAACTTTCAAAACAATCTCCGTTGAAGAGATAGCTTACTTCTATGTTGACAATGAACTGGTATTCATTCTTACAAAAGACAAGAAACGCCATATCGTTGACAATACCCTTGAAGATCTTGAAAAAATGCTTGACCCTGATCTGTTTTTCAGGGCAAACCGCCAGTTTATCGTAAAGCTGGATTCTATCGATACAATTCACACATATTTTAACGGTAAACTGAAAGTAAACATTATTCCTGAGATAGATAAAGAACTTATCATAAGCAGGGAAAAAGCAGGTGATTTTAAAAAATGGCTGGATAAATAAAACAATGAGCAATTAACAATTAACAATGAACAATTAGCAATGAACAATTAATGAATAACTTTTGATGTATTAGTATGGCAAAGCAGGAAGAGATTCGTAAAATATTTGATACTTTCAATAAAATGAAAGTTCTCATCATAGGAGATGTAATGGTTGACTCATATCTGTGGGGTAATGTAAACAGGATCTCTCCTGAAGCTCCTGTGCCTATCGTTGCCGTAAAAAAAAGGGAAAGCAGGCTTGGAGGCGCAGGAAATGTTGCAATAAATATACAGGCGCTGGGAGCAGAACCAATACTATGTTCCGTTATCGGCAATGATATTAAAAGCAATGAGTTCAGGGAACTGCTGGATGTACAAAATTTAACAAGCAAAGGGATTATAAAAAGCAGCAGCAGGTTAACCACCACCAAATTCAGGATAATGGGCAACAAAACACAGATGCTCAGGGTTGATGAGGAAACAGACAGGCCGCTTAATGACGAGGATTCAGAAAAATTATATAATACCATTGAAAAAATATTAACTGACGATAAGATCAGTGTAATAATTTTTGAAGATTACGACAAAGGCATTATCTCACCGGAATTGATACAAAGAGTAGTGTCAAAAGCAAATAAGTTAAATATCCCTGTTACCGCTGACCCTAAAAGGAAAAATTTTACGGAATATAAAAACATATCCCTGCTCAAACCCAATTTAAAGGAGTTATCCGAAGGGATGAAATCAGACCTGAACGCAGACAATGCCGCAGAGCTGATAAATGCCGTTAACCAGCTTCATGACAGGCAGAACATAGAAATAATACTTACGACCTTGTCCGAAAAAGGCGTGCTTATAAGCACAAAGGACAGGTTCAGCAAGATCATCCCTGCGCACATACGCAACATATCCGATGTTTCAGGGGCAGGCGATACTGTTATCAGCGTAGCCTCACTATGCCTCGCATTGAAAATGCCGCCTGCCGAAATTGCTTCAATATCAAATATAGCAGGAGGAATGGTTTGTGAAAAGGTCGGTGTTATCCCTGTTGACAAAAACAGGCTGCTGGAAGAAGCCTTGAAATTTCTGTAATTCCTAAAATGGCCGCCAATAACATTACCGGAAAAGAACAGATACGGAATATGTTCAACAACATAGCCGGGAGATATGATTTCCTGAATCATTTTCTTTCTCTCGGAATTGACCGTTACTGGCGCAAACAGGTTGTAAAAGTTCTAAAACCATATAAACCCGAAGCAATCCTTGATGTTGCGGCAGGAACCGGCGACCTGTCAGTTCAGCTCTGTTCCCTGAATCCCCGTAAAATAACAGGGATTGACATTTCGGAAAAAATGCTGGAGGCAGGGCGGAAGAAAATAAACAAAAAAAAACTGAATAATATTATCGAACTCATATCCGGCGATGCCGAAAATATTCCTTTCCCTGATAATACCTTTGATGCAACTGTTGCGGCTTTCGGTGTACGGAATTTTGAAAATACCGAAAAAGGGCTTAAGGAGATGAACCGCGTGATAAAGAATAATGGAAAAATTGTTATACTGGAATTTTCCGGAGCAGGTACTTTTCCTTTCAATCATTTATACAATTTTTACTTCCGCAGAATACTGCCGTTAATCGGCAAAATCATATCAGGAGACAAATCTGCATACAGTTATCTGCCTGACTCTGTAAGAAGGTTTCCTGAAAGAGATGGTTTTCTCAGGCTTTTAGAAAATTGCAGCTTTAAAAACACATATTACAAATCTCTCACCTTTGGGATAGTTTCAATATATGTGGGGGAGAAAAGCTGAATCTCCTTTTCTTAAAATACTGATGTTGAAATAATTCTATTGTATTTTTTATCAATAAAACCAACCGCGGGAAAAACACCCCCTTATAAAAAATATTTCTTTCCATGCAACCTTTTCGTTTTTCAAATGGTCTTAATAACAGAAATGTTATTTCAGAAAAAACCACTAATTACTTGATTTTTAAGAAAAGATTTATTACTTTTAAAAACCATTTATTTATAAGATTATGAGGTTCTGTGTTAAAACATTTATTTTTTTGTTTGCTGTTGTTTCAACAGTTGCAAAAATTGGGACCTGTTTCAGCCAAAGCATTGATCACTGGGAAACTATAATATATTCCAACGATACATGGAAGTACAAGCTTGGCACTTCCGAGCCCGATGCAAACTGGAGAAACCTTACTTTTGACGACAGTTCGTGGCTGGAAGGCGAGGGAGGTATCGGCTACGGCGACTGGGATGACAATACAGTTATTTCCAGCGGCACATGGTCCGTATATCTAAGAATTAACTTTAATATTATTGATACCGGCAAGATTGTACAGGCTATCTTAAACGTTGACTATGACGATGCTTTTGTAGCATATATCAATAATGTGGAAGTTGCAAGAGCCAATATAGGAACCACAGGAGACCATCCTGCATATAATTACATGCCTGATGACGATCATGAAGCGCAGATGTACCAGGGCGGAGACCCTGAATATTTCACTATCGACAAGCAGACCTTAAAAAGTTGCTTAAAACAGGGCGATAATGTACTTGCTGTTCAGGTGCATAATTACCTTAACACATCTTCGGATTTATCATCAATAATATTTTTATCTCTCGGCATAACCGATATTTCAAATAATTATGGAGAAGTTCCCGATTGGTTTCAAATGCCGGTTACATTTGAATACTCGAAACTGCCTTTGGTATTTATCAATACGGGCGGACAGTCTATTCCCGATGATCCCAAAATAACAGCCACCATGGGTATAATCGATAACGGAGAGGGCAATTTGAATTACATATCTGACACACTCAACGGATTTAACGGATATGACGGATATATAGGCATAGAGATGCGCGGGGAGTCTTCCCAGAGTTTTCCGAAAAAATGTTATGGCATGGAGACACGTGATTTTATGGGAGAAAATAATACTGTTTCTTTATTAGGCCTGCCCGAAGAAAATGACTGGATATTAAACGGCCCTTATACCGACAAAACTTTAATGCGTAACTTTCTTGCATACAACCTGAGCAACAACATAGGCAGGTATGCTTCAAGAACCAAATACTGCGAATTGTATATAAACAACTCCTATGAAGGCGTTTATATTCTAATGGAAAATATAAAACGTGATAAAAACAGGGTTGATATTGCAAAACTGGATGCTGACGACCTGGCCGGCGACAGCCTTACCGGCGGATATATAATAAAACTGGATAAGCCTTACTGGAGTGGCTATGACTGGGAATCTGCATATGGCCCTCAGAGATTTTATATTGTTTATCCTGAAAGCGATGAGATAATGACACAGCAAAGATCATATATCCATAATTATGTTGATGATTTTGAAACTGCCCTGAATGGTGCAAACTTTGCAGATCCGCTGGTGGGATATCCCAAATATATTGATGTAGGCTCATTCATTGACCATTTTATTCTTAACGAAATATCCAAGAATGCTGACGGTTTCAGATGGAGCGCATATATGTACAAAGACAAGGACAGTAAAAACGGAAAATTAAATGCAGGGCCTGTATGGGATTTTGACATAGCATTCGGAAATATTAATTACTGGGGCAACCAATTATACACAGGATGGCAGATAGATTGCCCCGGCGATGACGGACAGGTGCCTTTCTGGTGGGGCAGATTACTGGATGACCCGGCATATACAAGTCAGCTTAAATGCAGATGGGAGGAACTAAGACAAGGACCTTTAAACACAGATACAATATTGAATTTTATTGACTCTATGGCTGATTACCTGAATGATGCACAGAAAAGAAATTTTGAAACATGGAATATCCTAGGAGAATACGTATGGCCTAATTATTACATAGGACAAACATATCAGGATGAGGTCAACTATTTTAAAAACTGGATCACACAAAGGCTAACATGGATAGATGATAATATACCCGGAACCTGCAATGTAGGCATTGAAGAAAAAAACAATATCGCAGGTGTCAGCGTCAATCCTAATCCTTTTAACAGATCTGTAACATTCAGTTATAATATCAATGAACCCGGCACAGTATGCATTAAAATATACGATATAACAGGCAGAGAGGTAATCACATTGGTTAATGAAAAGCAGGATTCGGGAAATCATATTTTTACATGGGATAGCGGCAACCAACTGCAAAACGGGATGTACATATATTCCTTTTTATTAAATAATGAATTTTTATATAAAAACAAACTGATAAAATATTAATCGGTAAATTTTATTTTCTGATGTATAGGAAATTTGCTTATTATCATATTTTCGTCTTTCCCCGTAATATTTTTCAGGTGCACGATCGTTGCTTTGGGCAATTGGTGGCGTAATGAATCAAGCTCAACGTCCAGCTGCGCTGCTGAACCGTCTTTGCTTATCTCAAGGGAAAGCTTTATTATTCCGAACTCGGTATATATTCCATCAAGTTTTGTTACCATTCCGGGTTTTGTCCATGCGGGAGGTATTCCTTCAAGCAGATGCAGCTCATCTCCCCTTTCAAAAACGAGGAGGTGTCTTGTAAACCTAAGTATTTCGGCGCTTGCCCAGTTATGGGGCATATCTCCGCCTTCGTTATAATATTTTGCACCTTTGAGGGTCTGCTCTTCTCTCCATACAAGCGTGGGCGCCGCATGGTTTGCAAAAGCATACAGTTTTTTTGCCGCTGTTTCCCCGTCACCCAGCCACAGCAATGCATGCCCGTAAAACGACCCGAAATGCACCCAGAGTCCACGCAGCCATGCCGTATTGTATATCAGCCCTTCTTTTTCCGTTGCTTTGAGCATCGCCATGCTGCTTTTCACCAGTTCGTCGTCTTTAGGAAATATCATGCCCGGGTATATGGCCTGCACAAAAGCCCACTGGGCTTTCTGCGGCGGAAGGTCTTTGTTTTCAATCATCCTCACAGGTATGTATCTGTTTCCAAATTCATCAACCTTTGCATCACGCTCGGCAGCTTTACGGAATATGGCATACATGTCATCATATTCTTTTTTCCATTTTTCAGCATCATCTTTCTTTCCTGCCCATGATGCAAGATCGGCAGCAGCTTTCATTCCTATCAGTGTCCAGTAAACATTTGTGTATTCATAATATTTACCGTCGAGTCCGCCGTCGCTGAACCCTGCAGGCACCAATCCTGCATTAGGCTCGCCGGGATTTGTCATTGCTCTCATCTGCTCGATAAACCCAAATAGTTTTCTTACGTTTTCCCACTTTTGTTCCAGCCATTCCTTGTCTCCTGTAAGCCTCGCATACCTTGACACAGCCCACAGCGCAAGCCCTGTTTCTTTCCAGTCGTCGCCGATAAGCATGATAGCCCCATTTTTCCGCTGAAAGCTGAACATGTAGTCCAGTCCGTTCTTCACCTCTTCCCTAAGGCCCATCATAGTCATGGTCTCAAAAATAAAAGAGCCGTCAACGAGCCATATATCCCTGTAACATGTCGGTCCTACCTGGAAAGCCAGCAACCCCTTCCTGATCTCGCGCGCCTGGTATATGTTGCGTACAGCCGAATTCAGCAAAACCTGCAAAGCCGAATCAGGTATTGATATCCTGTTGTACGCAAGGGCAAGCCCCTGCCAGTAATCTTCGGATTTCTGCTTGAGAAGCAAAGCTTCCTTTACGTTTTCCGGGCAGATTACGGCATCCTTGCCTGCACAAACACCAACAGCCAAAGAATAACCCCCATAAGGAGTTAATTTATAAGGATTGAATTTTATCACATATTTTTTTGATCTTACTTCTGTAGGGATTTCCTTAAGGTCTTTGCCGATAAATTCAATCTTGTTTATTGTCTTTGTCGAAAAGCTGTATTCATAATCATAAATTGAAGACGTGAATACAAGCCTGATATGGCTACCTATATGGACAAAATTATTTTTCTTGTCAATCACCACGCTGTCAATGCTGTTAACAATTATTTCAGGAGTTATTTCCATTTCCTGCCCTGTTTTATTTGAATATGTTATAAGCATTATATCATTTCTGGGCGCTCCTATGATTGAATCGTACTCGGTTTTAAATCCCAGGAAATTTTTTTCTGAGGATTCGAAAGGCGGTGCAACAGCAAAAGCATCTTCTGTAATATCAATTTTATCATTACTGTAAATTGTTTCAATAATCGGCACTTTGTCGGAGTGGATTTTCTGATTCATCCAGCTTACACCTTCAGGCACTTTAAGTTCTATCACGGTGTTGAAATTTCTGTAAGGTCCCGGGTTGACTCCTTTTTTCCAGCCCCTGATATAATCATAATACATCTGCCCTTCTTTTCCAACAATTGTCTTAAGCGGGTCATCAGGCAGGCATATCAGCGTTTGCCACCATGCAGGTGAATACCTGAGGTTAAGAACAAAATCATTCGCTGTGTCTGCACTTTGTGCTTTCATGCTCCCGACGGATAAAATAAAACATGCTGTCAGAATCAGTTTGCCGGATAAAAAATCTTTTAATCCCATTTTATGTTAAAATTTAATATTTTATATATTGCTTAACAGGACTGCATTTCGGTCAGAATATTTTCTGAATTGCAATTGTTTTTACTTCTGATGGTGTGATTAGCTGGCAATAATATACTCCTGCTGGGATTTTGCCTGCATCGAAATAAATTTCATAGTTGCCTTCCGCTAATTTTTTATTCAATAAAACATCTACTTTCCTGCCGAACTGGTCTAAAATATTTATTGTAACAGTTTCATTTTTACTTGTATGTAATAAGAAGCAGGTATGATTGTCAAACGGGTTCGGATAAGAGTTCAGAGTTACTGTGTTGTTAAATCTGGCATCATCAACGTTCTGTTGACATGGCTCAAAGGCTTTTCCCGGGGAGCCCCCGATACAGCCGGTAAACCAATTGGATGCGTCGTTCAGATTTCCGTTTGCATCAAGCAGTTCAAGGGTATAACCTTGTCCGTTGGCTTCATCGGGCCACGGCGGGGAAGGGGAATAACTCATAGAAAGATAAAGGCTGTTTTCATCATCAAACAATCGCAAAGTATCGCCGCTGCTGCTTAATCCGAAATCAAAAGGGCCAACAGCATTAAGCACTGAAGGAAACTGTGATTTGAATTTTGCAGAATCCCTGAATAAGATCAGATATTGTCCTTTGGTTAGAACAGTATTTTCAGGGAATACGAATTCGTTGTCATCATTACTGTCTTTAAATTTCCAACATGAAATGTCAACATCAATATTTCCGTAATTATACAATTCTACCCAGTCTCCTGCATCAAGGGAAGCGGAAGAATTATAATTTATCTCATTCACTGCTATAAGATTTTCTTGTGGCGTTCCGAAGAAATAAGCTGTAAAAACATCATTAGTGTCAATATTTATTGTCATGGAAGGGTTAAAATCTGGCAACTGCAAAATATTTACGGATTCCCAGAAAGAAAATTGAAAACCAAGATTAGGTATTGCTGTTATGGTGACAGGCACGCTGTCGAAATAGATTCCACTCCATGGCAATGATTCGGGCGTTATTGTGCTGATTTTTATTTTTCCTGCTTCCGGCGGATAAACATTCAACGTCACACATACCTGTTTTTTCAGCGAGAATTCATCCTGAATATGATTTCTTGCGTGCTTGGGGCGGTTCTCAATAAAGTTTATCATTACGCCGTCAATATAAACTGTTGACCAAAAATTCACATCTCCTCCCCATTTTGCAAAATGCCGCGGCATCTCGGAGGCAATAGAATCTCTGAATTTATAAGCCAGCTCTTTGAAGTTACCGGGTTCAAATATTGTATTTATAAGATCTGCATAGCGGTTTGTAAAATAATTTCTGAAAGTAGTATTTTCCAAGAGGGAGCGGAATAAATATGAGTGGTAGTTGTTTGTGGCATTGATAACCCTGTTTAAATCATTTGTAGTAAAAGACCCCATTAATCCGAGCCCCATATCAATGTCAGTAAGGATATACCTCCACCTGGCACCGGGTTTACGTTCCCTCCAGTATTTTATGTTGTTCTGTGGCCAGTCCCAGTTTATATAATAAGTTTCGGTTATAAAGTGGTCGCAGAAATTTTCTATATCAAGCCAATGAGTAACAGAATCATAGTTAAGGGAATCTGTCATATCGTTAAAAACGATAAATTCAGCCATTGCCAGAAAATTTTCATTGGAGCCTTCAATTACATATCCGTCAAATTGAAGCAAATCAACGCTGTCAGGGTTAATGCCATAATTTTCAGCAATATAATATTTACTTATTTTTTCCCTTATATTATGTACTCCCCAGTATTGTCCGTCAAGAAAAACAACAGAAGGCCTGTAATCCTGTATGTCGTTAAAGGTTTTCTGATAAACATTTTTATGCATTAGGGCATCTCTGAAATGTGTTATATTGCATTCATTTCCTGAGTTGCGCAGAACAAAACGCTTAAAGCTGTATATCTCTTTATCGGAGAAGAGCTGATAGTCAAGATTTGATTTGCCGTATTTGCTTTTTGCAAGTATTCTGAGTGATTTCAGATCATTTGACCGAGACCATCCTCCGTTAATTTTACATCCGAAGTCCTGTTCAAACTGCTGAATTTTATTGTGGTCAAAAAATTCCATGTGTATGGGGATTTCCCAGTCCTGCCAGAAATTAGCCCCGAAATAAGGTATTACAGAATCTGCATTCGGACCCATGACATATATTCCTGTTTCCCAATCCCATAAGTTATCAGGGTTTGTGCTTATGGAGATCACAGAAAGGTCTGACTCAAAGTCAATAAAATATGTGTTTGTAATTATTTCACTTGGCAGTGCTGAAGCAGAAAATACTCTTGCCCGTACCACTGTTGTTGTGTCTATGCCGATAGGTCCTGTATAAGTGAATGCCGTGTCTGTAGGGATGCTTCCGTCAAGAGTGTATTTTATCAGTGCTCCCGGATATGAGTTGGCAATAGTTAAAGTTTGCGGAGAGCTGTAAAACCCTGCATTAATTGAAAAGTCAGGATTTGGGATATAACTGTTATATGCTGTGGAGCCGTTGTTGGTTGAGTCGGGAGTAGGGGTGCCAAACAATACGAGATTGCCTGTTCCGTCAGGCTGCCTCCCCGTGGAATTATCCAGTTGCATATAAGGAAATGTCAGCTGGTCAACTATTGTCATTGACGGACTTGTCAGAAAAATAGTTTCGCCGTCAGCGGAAAATTTGAAATTTGTATGCATAAATGACGCACCCATTTTAAACCATGCAGGTGTCGGACCGTAATTATATGAGCTGTTTTTTATGCCTAATGACAGGTATGGAATAATTGTCAGGTCGGAAGAAGTAGCGGATATATTATGTACCTGTATTGCCAACACATTTGTCCCGTTAATAAGTGCTGACTTAAGAAACTGCTCCTCTATGGTATATTTTGCAGGGAGCATTCCCTGATACATAAGAGCTTCATGCTCATTGTAGGCAAATTCATCAAATGATGAAGGGGAGCCCGTAACCCCCACATTTTCTCTTGCTATTTCCACACCGTTGAGATATACTATAAACCCATCGTCATAATCTATGTTTAGGATCGCGTTGGCAATGGTGCTTGTGTCAATGATATTAAAAGTTTTTCTGATAAACACTGATGTAGCAGGGGAGCCTATAACAGTATTATCGTCGCCGTCGCCATAGCCAAATCCGCCTGCTCCTGAAAGCCAACTTCCATCATTGAAAGAAACCTGGTTCCATGTGCTGTCAACTTCGGAAGAAGGGACAATATATTTCCATGTGTCCTCTGCATATACAACGGTCTCCCAGTGATTTACGGTTTGCTTTCTGTCTTTTCCTGAAGCAAATATGGTAATGAAAAAGGCTGGCTGAATAGTAAAATTGGGCAAAGACCATTTGTCCAGCTGCGAAGCATCGTCACTTAAAAAATATCCCTGCAGGTTTACAGGAGAAGCACCTGCATTGTAAAGCTCGAGCCAGTCTTCATTATCATTGTCTTCATCATATAGCACGGATGCATTTCTGGAACACACCTCGTTTATCTTTACCTGTGAAGAGGCTGTAAATACAATCAAAATCAAAAACCCTGATAAATATTTTTTCAGCATCATTTTACTTTTATAAACTTACGTTTGAGCGAGTATTCGCCGGCATCAAGTTCAACAATGTAAACTCCGTGCATAAGATTGCCGATATCAACTGATAAAATATACTCTCCTTTAATAAAGTCACGGTTACATATTTCAAATATCTTGCTTCCTAATAGGTCATATATTATGATTTTCACATGAGTATTATCAGTGATAACAAATTTTACAGTTGTGTTTTCATCTGCAGGATTGGGATAAATTTTAAACATAGACAGCGGGCAATAAACTTCATTTATTCCTGCCAAAATATTGAGTTGAAGCTGAAATGTATCGGAATAACAGATATTTGATGCGACAAGAGTTACATTTTTCTGGCCGTTGATTGAATATAAATGTCTAGGATTTTTCTCTGCGCTTGTATTGTTAACTGCATCATCAAAGGTCCACATATAATCTGTTGCATTCATGGAAGTGTTGATAAATTGTATGGAATCACCGGCAATGAGGCTATTGGGATTAACCCAGAATTCAGCTTCAGTCTGATGATGCACGTTTACTTGGATTGTTGCCAATTCCCAGCATTTGGCTGTATCGCTCACATAAACGCTGTAAATAGTATCAGTGTCCGGTTTTATTGTGACAGAAGAAGTAGTTTCTCCGTTGGACCAGTACCATGAATTGCCGCCGTTTATTTCAAGTATTACCGAATCCCCGGAACATATATTTGTATCGGGAGTAATAATATATGAAACAGGGTTGCAGTATATACAGCTGCCGTCATCAGCATTTGCGAGCGGATTATAATTAACCGAATTGGTGTCTGTACAGCCGTATATAAGCAACGGTGCATGGACTATTTCCAGATAGTCGAGCGTGTCGCCTTCATCTGTATGTGCCACCATCACAGGATGTCTCATGTTGGAAGCATAATAATTATAATAATACAGTGTATCCAGTGAAGCAGAATAAAAAGCTCCCAGCACAAATATGCTGTCATATTTGTATTCGATAAATTTAACCCTTAATATATCCGGGAACGAATCTACAGGGGTTTTCAATGTGCCCCATCCGTCAGCAGAAATATTTTTTATTTTGCTCAGCTTTGCAGAAACAACAGGATTAAGAAAGACCGTTACGGCAGATTTCTGAGCAGTATTATATCCATATGAAAATTTTGAAGAAACTATTGTGTCAAAATCTGCAGGAAGATAATTACCGTGTGCTGTGTCCAGCCCGCTGCCAAAGTCTGCAATGACAGTTATACCGCTTTCCCAGAAAGCATTGTTGTCATAATTATAATAATGACACCATTCTGATTTGCCGTCGTTAGTATAAACAACAACTTTTGTCCCGGGATGTTCAGCAATAAAAGGTGTTGATAGTGCATCAAGGTATTTTATTGAATCGCTCATGACAATCCATGCCTTGGAAAAATTATAATTCTGGCTTGGTCCGGGATTTCCAAGAGAATCACCGAGAGGAATGGCGTAATCGCGCTTTAAATACAGCCCTGACACAGGAAAGTTGTCACTGTCAAGACTTATCTGTGCGTTGCAGAATAAAGGCAGGGAAAACATTATCAATATAAACAGCCTGGAAATTTTCATTATCCTGATGTTGATTTTTTATTGCTAAGATATAATTTTTTTACATATCTGAGATTTTTTATGTTGCAGCAAAAACTGTGCAGGACATATGACGCCGAATTAATTTTGGCAATAAACAAAATAGCACTGCTGGTTATTACAAAATAATCTAATTCTGCTATCTTTATTTAAGTGTCTTTTTGCTTGTTGTAAATTTATTTATGCAGAGTAGCTGAGCATAAATGACAATTTATCTTATAACAGTAACAGTACCGCTTATTTCGCCATCTTTCAGATAACCATGGTAGTTAAGGATATAATAGTACACTCCTTCGGTATCTTTTTTCCCATCCCATCTTACAGTTGAATTATTATAATTATCAGCTTCATAAATCTTTTTTCCCCAGCGGTTAAAGATAGTAATGTGGCTGCCTATATATTTTTCAATGTTTTTGATCTCAAAATAATCGTTAACACCATCTCCGTTGGGAGTATACACGTTTGATATTGATAAACTATCTTCTATTATTCTGATATCATAACAATAAGAATCTGAACAGCTGTCATCAGTGAATGTATAAAGGCAGACATGATATAGCCCTTCATTAGCATAAGTATGGGAAGGGTTTTGTTCGGAAGATGTGCTCCCGTCGCCGAATTCCCATAGATAATGATCGCTTTTCTGTGAATTATTGATAAAAGAAATAACAGGTTGCTGCATTGTGGCAACTTCAGGATCAGGAGTAAAGTTCGCAACAGGCTGTTTATATGCCTCGACCAAATCGGACATTAAGAGGGTGTCCTTACAATCGTCAATAGTAGTAACAACAAGAGAGATATCATAAATACCCTCGCTGAAAGAATGTGGTGGATTCTGCTGTGTTGATGTGGTTCCGTCACCAAAGTTCCAGAGCCAGCTTTGAATACTTCCTATAGTATTATCAGTGAAATTAACCATCAGGTTTTCACACCCGTTTAAGGTATCTCCTGTAAAATCAGCATTTGCAGAAGGATTAATATTTACAACAACACTATCCCTGTCGGTACATCCGTTTGCATCTGTTCCTGTTACTATATAAGTAGTTTTTACAGACGGGCTGACAGAAATACCGGATGTAGTCTTGCCTGTATTCCATTGATAAGTTGCACCTCCTGTTGCGGTGAGATTTGCAATATCATTTTTGCAGATCGAAACATCTGCACCTGCATCAACTGTGGCCTTGGCAACTGTTACAACAACAGAGTCAACACAATTGGGAACAACCGGCGCAAAAGATATGTCATCAATAGCAAAATCATTGCCTCCGGTAGCAGTATTTTGATTTAAAATGGATATATTGGCAGTAGTATTTACTCCTGAATTCCAAAATATATAAAACAACTTCCATGTACATGCAGTTGCTAATGCTGTTTCGGGAGATCCTAATACGTTACCATTAATAGAAAACTGAAGAATAGCAAGATTAGGATCGGATTCATAAACACCAGTTAACCAAGCAGAAAAAGCATAATTTGTGCCGGGTGTGACACTGACACTTGTAGTCCATACATTTATAGCACTGGGAGCTCCATTCAGTATCATCATTTTACCGCTCCCTGTCGTGTGATCTCCGCATGGTTCCCAGCTTGGATGGACAGCAAAAGGGCTATTGCCCACAGTATATGTCCCTTCCACTGCAAGAGAGGTTGGATTATATGTATATTGTGTTGTAAATCCGGTATTTCCCAGTTCAAAATTACCATTCGTTATTAATTCGCCTGCAATAGCCAGCGAATTAAGATAATATGTTGTTGTTACAGATGGAGAAGCTATTGGGTTATAAATACCTGTGTCGCTAAGGCTTGCCGGTGGAGACCATGAATATATTAAACCGCCGGTTGCATTGAGCTGAGTACTGTTACCCGAACATATTGTTATATCAGGGCCGGCATCACATTGTGCTTTAATGATATAATTATTAATACAGCATTCAAAAGCAATGATTAAAAAAATTATAAATTTATATATAGTTTTCATCTGTTTAAATTTTATTATTCATCTGAATTATTACTTAATATAAAGTGTCAAAAAATGATTGAAAAGTTGCATGAATAATAAATTTTCATAATCAGTTATTTTAATACAAATATAACATTTTTTAAATTTCGTTTAATCTTATACCAATTCTTAATTCAGAACAGTCCAATGGACTGTTCTGAATTTTAGAATGGTTAATGCCGAAAGCAATATCCATTGGACTAAAATATATTGCTATTCGGTATTATTATATCAAAGATATAAAATGGGCAGTAAAATTGTAAGTTACCTTAGAAAATTCTTTACATAAAACGGTTTATGGGAAATTAATATGGGCATGACAAGTGCCTGATGATTTTTCCGAAAGGTCGTTAATAATAACTCGAAAATTTGAAAAATTTGATTTTTAAGCGGTTTTATTCTAACTTTGTTTTTTAAGAAGAATTATAATCGATAAAGCCAGAATAATTTATTGAATACTCTTTATTAAATTGTCAAATCCATGAGCCTGAAAAGATCAATCACAAACATTTTATTATTATTGTTGATTAAAGGCCTTTATGCCGGCGATGGTACTGATAAATTCACTCAAAATATCAGCAACAGCACAGCTGGTTTTACAGAAAACAAAGGACAAATAGCTGACCAGTTTGGCAATGTACGTTCAGATCTGCTCTATCTGTATACAAACAAAAACCTGATAGTGCAATTAAAAGTCAATGGCTTCAGTTATGAGATGTGCTCTGTAATCAATGATTCTGTGTATCATGATCCGGAAAATTATAATGACAGCAATTATATATTCATCAAAACACATCGCGTAGATATAGAGTTGATAGGGTCAAACCCTGAACCGGCGGTAATAAATGAAGGCAGGAGCAATGATTACAATAATTATTACACACAATACACAGGAGAAAAAGGAGTAACATATGTCTATAATTATCAAAAAGTCACCTATAAAAATATATATCCAAATATAGACTTGACCTTTTACACAAATAAAGAAAACGAAATTAAATATGACTTTATAGTAAAACCCGGTGGAGATGTGTCCGATATTCAACTAACTTATAAAGGAACAGGAATATATATTGATTCTGAAAACAAATTAATAATACCTACTTCGGAAGGAGATATACAGGAATTCATACCTAAATGTTATACAACAACAGGTATAAATATTCCGGCAAATTATATTCTTAATAAAAACATAATAAAATTCAAAGTTGGAAATTATAACAAACAGGAAATACTGATAATAGACCCTTCTTTAATGTGGGGCACATATTATGATGGTGATACCGGGCTCCCTACATCTCATGCCGGCTCAGCAGTTACAGACAATAACAGGAATGTATTTATTTATGGCTCCACTATGGCTACTAATGGTATTGCAACATCAGGAGGGTTTCAGTCTACAACAAATGGCAGTCTGGACTTATTTGTTGCAAAGTTCAACTCTGACGGGGTCAGACAGTGGGGGACATATTATGGAGGCACTAAGTCAGAAACTGGTGATGGAGAAATAATTATTGATAACCTCGGAAATATCTATGTATGCGGCTCTACTTTCAGTACAGATATGGGCACTGCAGGTGCTTTTAAATCAAGCATGACATTAGGGGCAAATAATGGTTTATTTGCAAAGTTCGATAATAATGGAATACGGATATGGTCCAGTTATTACGGAGCAGATGATGCAACATGGACCCGCGGACATGGCATTGCTGTTGATAATTCCGGAAATGTTTTTTTTACAGGAAAAACTAACAGTCCAAATAATATTGCTACAGCAGGTTCATATCAATCTTTATTAGCTGGAAGTTCGGATATATACCTGGCAAAATTAGATAACAACGGAGCAGTATGCCAGTGGGGAACATATTATGGCGGAAGCCAGGATGAGATTTTGTTTAATAATAGCTGGGCCGGTTATGATTGTATTGAAACTGATGCTTCAGGTAATATCTATCTTGCAGGGGAAACTAAGAGTACAAGCGGCATAGCAACACCCGGAGCTTATAAAACAAGTTTTTCAGGAGTATATGATGCATTCTTTGCGAAATTCGATACTAACGGAAATATATTGTGGGGTTCGTATTACGGCGGTGCAAATTTAGATGCCGGACAGGGAGTGGCTGTTGATAATAACGAAAACACAGTTTATTTCTCCGGCATTACACAAAGCCCGACAAATATAGCAACAGCAGGAGCACATCAGACAAGTATAGCAGACGGAGTATATTCCGATGCATTTCTTGTTAAATTTAATTCATCCGGCGCCAGACAATGGGCCACATATTATGGCGGTACTAATGCTACTTATGCTGCTGATGAAGATGTCCCATGTGTAGATATTGATGAGTGCGGAAATATATATATATGTGGATCTACCGGAAGTATTAATAATATTTCAACACCAGGCTCTTATCAGGAAAATGTAAATGATGGCAGTAGCGATGTATTTTTTGCCAGATTTAATTCAAACGGGGTCAGGCTATATGCTACTTATTATGGAGGTACAAATACGGATCTGGGCAGGTACATAGAAATTGACAAAGACAATGAGATATATTTCGGAGGGACAACACAAAGTACTGCAGGCATAGCCACAGTAGGAGCACATCAAACTTCCTATGTCGGAGGAGGCTTTCTTAGCGGATACCTGGTGAAATTCGGTACTATTGTCGATGCAGGGCCCGATCAAACTATATGCAAAGATGATACGACAACATTAAATGCAAGCGGCGGTGGAACCTATGAATGGAGTACAGGGGAAACAGACCAGTCAATAACTGTAGCACCAACAGTAACGACAACATACACATTAACAGTATATGTAGATGATTGTTTTCATAAAGACAGTGTTGTTATTAATGTGTTAAGCGGTATTACAGCCGACGCAGGCAACGACCAGACCATCTGTACCGGAGGGACTGCAACATTAACAGCAAGCGGCGGTGACACGTATTTATGGAATACAGGAGAAACAGACCTGTCAATAAATGTAACACCGGGAGCAACAATAACATACACAGTAACGGTAATGAGTGGAGGATGTTCAGACGAAGACAGTGTTGTTGTTAATGTGTTAAGTAATATTACAGCAGATGCAGGTAATGACGAGACAATATGCACAGGAGGAACCGCAACATTGACGGCAAACGGAGGAGGAACGTATGTATGGAACACTGGCGGAACAGGTCAGTCAATAACTGTCACTCCGGCAACGGCAACTACCTATACAGTAACAGTAACAAGCGGAGGCTGCACAGACAAGGACAGTGTGGCAGTAGATATAAGCACCCCGCCTGTCATAAGCGCAGGTTCGGACCAGAGCATATGCAGGGATTCGGCGGCAACATTGACAGCAACAGGAGGAAATACATACCTGTGGAACAACGGGAATACAACAGCATCAATAACAGTAAGTCCGCCAGTAACAACCACTTATATAGTAACAGGGACAGATGCAAACAACTGCACTGACAGCGATGAAACAATAATAGATATTATTGAGCACCCTGATGTTAATCTGGGAACAGATACGTGCATTAATACAGGCTCATTCATGTTCCTCGATGCAGGAACAGGATATGATTATTTATGGCAGGACGGAAGCACCGGCCAGACTTATATCACATCAAATCCCGGCACTTACCGTGTAATTGTAAGCAATGACTGCGGCAACGCTTCAGATTCTGTAGATATATCGCAGTGCGAAGAATCGTCTTTATGGGTGCCAAGCGCATTCTCACCGAATGGTGACGGCAGTAATGATAAATTCTTGCCTGCATGCTTACACATTACTGATTTTGAGATGTTCATTTATGACAGATGGGGACAGAAAATATTTTATACAACAGATGAAAATGAAGGCTGGGACGGGAAATACAAAGGAAAAATGTGTTCACAGGGCGTATATGTATGGAAAATATCTTATAAGGAAATCGAGGGCGACATAAAGAAAACAAAAACAGGACATGTGACCCTGCTTGATTGACAATCCCCTTCTTTTTAAAGATACAGTTCTAAATTTAAAAATCTACCATTTATCTTATAACAGTAACGGTGCCGTTTCTTTCGCCGTCTATCAGATAACCGTGGTATTTAACTATATAATAATAAACGCCGTCAGCAGCTCCTTTGGCTTCCCATTTTACAGTTGAGTTGTTATAATTATTTGCCTCATATACTTTCTTTCCCCACCTGTCAAGGATAACGACATTACTGCTGAGATATTTATCAATATTGGTGATTTCAAAGAAATCATTTTTCCCGTCCCCGTTAGGAGTAAACACATTGGTAAATACAAGGCTGTCTTCAACGATATGGACCACTTTGACAATAGTATCCGTGCATCCATCATTGGTTTTTATTATCAATGTTACATCATAATAACCGTCATCATTGTATTTATGAAAAGTGCTGCAGTCGGTTGATGAGTCGCCGTCACCAAAATACCATTTGCATGTGTCTGCATTGGAAGAATTATTTATAAAATTAATTGTTGATTCCGATAATGATGTCACCTCAGGGTCAGGAGTAAAATTCGCTGCAGGTATGGGGTAAAAGCTTATAAGAAAAGTGTCTCTTACATCACAATATCCGAAATCTGTTTTAACCCAGTACAGGCCTTCATCTTTAACTGTCCTGTAGGAGTTGGTATCGCCGTCATTCCATAAATAACCGCTTCCCGTCATTGTCGGCTCAAGTGTGGCACTGTCTCCTTCACAAAAAGACATCTCAGTGTTAGAATTGTTTGTGCTGAATCCGGAAAAATATCCATATCTGGCACTGCCTTTAGGGTTTTCTAACCTTTCTAATATGCCTAGATGGAAAGGGCCTTCTGTATTAATAATCGTATTGGTCCCAACAGGCAATTGTGTTTCATTAAAAGTAAATCTGGCATAAACCCAATCTCCGGAAGTTCCAGGAACAGGCAGGAATGATGGCGCTGTAATTAACGAAGCGTTACCGTTAAGCATAAAATTATCCTGAAGTCCATCTCTTGTCATAATAAACATGGAAAATTGACGAAATAAGCCATCAGGGGTTACCCTGTTAAAAGCTATAGCTGTAGAGCCCGTACAATGTACCGGAGGAATTACCGCTGCAGCCAGCTCACATCCTACACCGCTTATATGGAACACACATATGGGTTTTGTTGAATTAATATATGCTGCAGAATCTGTCATATTAAGAACATACATCCCGCCTACAGCAGGAATATTTGCAACAAGGACCCCACCTACATAAACACTTGTATTTGACTGTGATGAAAATATAAAAGCTTTTTCTTCAGAAGCCAGAAATCCTTTTACGACAATATATTCTGTTCCGAGAATATTTACCGGTATAATCTGATCACCTGCTATATCCCAGCCATAGCATCCGGTGGATGCAAGACTGGTGTGCCCAAGGCCGTCATCCTTTACTGTAATGGCTATAGGTTTGTCAGATGTAACTTTGGAGCCGTATAAATGGTCAACACCTAAAGCCGATGTAGCTATGGCTGAATAAGTCTGCCCTTTGTTTAATGAAACATTAAACTGAACTCCTGCAGCATGGCCAAATATGGTATGGCTGGGAGTAATTAAAACCGTTGTACCATTTTCAGTGGCAACAATATCGAAGCCGCTCCTGGCAGGGGGAGAATATGCAAATTCATTTTGAAAATAATTCTGGGCAGGAATTACAAAATTTGTTCCAACAGCATTGCGGCCTTTTAATACAAATATGTCACAACTTGAAGCAGACGCTACATCATAATAAATAGATACAGGATTAGTAGCCTTAATAAGCAGGCCTTTATCCTGAACCGAATTTTCCAAAGAGTCTTCCAATAATTTTTTATAAGGGGTAAGATCAATGCTTTGTGTAGTGTTTACATTGACCGTAACACTAATAGGCGTAAAAGCTCCATTGGCAGGCTGGGAAATAGTTACATCCGAAGAATTACCAAAAGCAGTGACCCTTAAATAAATAGGGTTATCACCACAACCCACACTGGCTTGCGGCACTGCAAACCAGAAGACAGTATCAGTCTGAGCCGACAACTTATTTAATCTCTGGCTTAAACATGAAATGACTAATAATAACAATATAATTTTTTTCATCCGGGTAAATTTTGAACCAAAATTAGTCAAAATGTATATATATTTCATCTTTTGTATACCTTTTTTATGCTCTTTTTTTATTCAGATACACTAGTATTCAAAAAAACGGTGTCAGAAATAATAGTTTGAACGAATTTCAGGATTTAAAGGATGCAAAAATAATTTCTCCTGCAGACGCCTATAAAGATTACGCCGGTGTTGATATTCCTCAGTGCGGCGCGCCGGATATTGTTGTAGTAAAGAAGCTGATTAAGGAATAAAAAAAGTTTATACCTGAATTCGGCGTTTTTTTTGTTTGTTTTATTTCTTTAAAAATTTTCTCACTTTATAGTCTTTCGGGTTGGACAGTTTTATAACATACACCCCTCCTGCCAGCCCTGAAATGTCTATTTCCGTTTTTGATTTTAGTATAGGTTGCTGCATGATTAGCTGTCCCTGTACATTATAAATATACAGATTACTGCTTTCTGGAACCTTTTCCTTTTGTAATTCTATAATTAGTTTATCCGATGCCGGATTCGGGTATATATTTATGTTACCAGAGCCGGTTGCAGAAATTTCTTTTACGCTGGCTGTTGAGAATTCCGCATCAAACATGGAAAGGTTGTTGTCATTCCATGCAAATACGGCCTGCCCTTTTGACATGCACATATCAACACGCGGACAAACAGGTACGTTGCATGCTGTTGAATCATCCCTGTAATTTGTCTTTATTGTAACACACCCGGCATAAGGATTACAATTTACGGGTCTGATCTTATACGGAAGTATGTTTGTGCCTGTATCATAATAAGTGATCAGGAAATTATCGAACTTCGGATCGTATATGCAATAAGGGTCTTCACATGTATTCGATGCTATAAAGATTGTAGAGCCGGATGGTTCCCGGAGGATGATGCTGTCAATTGTACGATTATATATCCAGACGACTCCATTACTAAAAGCTTCATACATTATAATAACTCTCATATCTTTGTCCCCATAGTCGCTGCCACCTGCTGTATCCTGCGAGATTGCGATGCATGGGTTGCGTACATTACCACTACTAATCGAATAAGGGCCTGTATACTCTACATTTGCTGCATTATCAGGGTACAAAAACCGGTAATATATACCTCCCCACTCGTCGCCACTGGTATCAAATTCATCCCAGACAATTCCGAGTCTTCCAAAGCTACTTGTGGTTTCGGATGTGGAACCTATTGATGCGCTTACATTCCTGATATATTCTAATGTGCCATACAATGACCTGCGGTAAAATCCCGTTCCCCCATCATTATCTGTCCAGACAATCACCGAATCATGGGTATTTGCTTTTGCTGCAACCATAGAAACAGAATAGGGCGAAGCAGCAGAATTCTTTTCACGGCTGTCCGTAGCCAGACTTATGCTTTCCCATCCGCGGGAGACAGAAAAATTGTATACTTCAAAAACAAGACCTTCTGAAAATACTGTATCATTATGCCTTATAAGATATAATGTAGCATTAGCAGAAACAGTGTCAAGGTAGCCGGCAGCAACGAACACATTAAAACTGGCAGAATCATTGCCAGCGGTAATCATGTCCATGCTGGTAATTATTTTGGTACTGACACCATAACCTTGAGACAATATTTGTGAGTATGTTAACCCGTCATCGGTGGATTTAAGCAGTTCCCAATTATCTATTGGGCCGCCTTCAAAGCTCGAGGAAGCGCGACAATAATATATTGTTCCATCATAAGCAACAGAAACTCTTGCAAAAGAATAATCAGTGGTATCAAAAGGGTTGACAATAATATCGTCTCCCCATGCATAGCCTTTTAATGATATACAGAAGATTATAAAGCATATAAATACACCTGGCAAAAAAGTATTGCATTTTTTCATGGTCGTTCCTGTTTTAAAATGATATCCGGTGAATTTATTATTAAACCCACACCGAATTTAAGGGCCTTTAATAGAAAATTTCTACATACAAAAGTATTAAATTTATTATTAAGTCGATTTTTTTCATAATTATTTTATAGGTATAGGCACTTAGGTCGCACAAAACAGATCCCTCACTTCGTTCGGAATGACAGGGCTTTTATGTAGAGTGTACGGAGAGAGCGGGGGGGGGGGGGGGGCCCCCCCCCCCCAGACCCCCAACCCCCCAACAGTAAATAAAAAAATT